>CAZEZD010000126.1:0-7828 GCA_964516115.1 uncultured Hyphomicrobiales bacterium | reverse complement strand
AGTTCGAGGATGCGGTTGTCGTCGGCGATGACCTTCGGCCGCAGCTCGTTCTCCATGTCGCGGGCCGCCTGGTTGACGGCCTTGCGATGGGCCTCCGACAGGCCGGCATAGACCTGCTCGGACAGGACGATCTGGTTGTCCTGCATCATGTGCTCGGTCAGGGCGAAGTTCTTGTTCACGTCGAAGATGCCGGCATTGTAGGTCAGCGCCATGGGGTTCTCCTGCCCCTCGATGATGCCGGACTTCAGCGCCTGGAAGACCTCCGGCCAGGGCAGCGGCGTCGGCGAGGCGCCGAAGCGCTCGAAGGTCCGGCGCCACAGGGTCGTCTCCGGCACGCGGATCTTGAAGCCCCTGAGATCGGCCGGCGTGCGCACCACGCGGTTGGAGGAGAGCATGCGCGGCATGCGCGGGATCGAGCCGACCGGACGCAGCTTGGCGGCCTTGGCGACGTCGTCGCCATAGGCGCCGATCATCGAGGTCATCACCCGGTCCTTGTGGGCGACATCCTTGAACAGGTAGGGGTAGGTCCAGACGTCGGCCGGGCGGTACCAGCCCGCGAGGATCGAGGCGCCGGGCGAAGCGACCTGGACGGAGCCCTGCAGCAGGCCCTCGACATGCTCGCGCTCGCCGCCGAGCGAGCCGGCATGGTGCGTCGTGGTGGTGATCTGGCCCTGGGTCAGTTCGCCGAGGCGCTTGGCGAAGAAGTCCAGCGACTGGGCGATGAAGTCGGTCGGCGGCGTCGCGCTGGCGCCGATCCAGTTGAGCTTCTGGGCGCGCAGCACGGCTGGCATCGCGACGAGCGCGGAACCGGCGGCAAGGCCGCCCAGCACGGCGCGGCGGGATGCACTCTTGGTGTCGAAGGTCGTCATGTTGGTCCTCCTCAGGGGTCCAGCCCGCTGACCGGGCTCTGTTGGGTGTTTCCTCGGTGCCGGCTTCGCCGGTCTTGTGTCTGCCGCCGGCTTTGCCGGTCGTTCTTGCATGCTTTTGCGCCTCAGGCCGGCACTCCCGGCCCAGGGCGGAAACCGATCACGCCGCGCCGGCGTTGGGGCGGGCGAAGGCCGCCTCCATCTCGCGCCTGACCTTCACCGCGAGGCTGTTCGGGTCATATTCGACGTCGCTCCACTTCAGCCGCTGGCCGAGCTTCACGTCGGTCTTGAGCTTGACGTTATGCGCAAGTCCGAGCGGCAGATAGCCCTGTTCGAGCGAGGCGTCCGCCGGGGTCTGCTTGCCCCAGACGCAGAAGCCGCCTTCGCCGTCCAGCATCTCGCCGGCCTTGAGGTCGCGCTTGGCGGTGGCCACCACGTCCGAGTTGAAGCAGATGGGCGCTCCCGTCGGCTCCTTGCGCAGGGCGGCGGAGGCGACGGAATAGCCGAGTTCGAGGCCGATCATGTGGATCGGGCGATAGAGACAGGCGAACTTGCCGGATGAATCCTGCAGCATGGAATATTCGCGGAAGCACTCCTGGCTGTAGGCGCTGTCGCTCTCGAAGACGACATAGGTGCCCATGACGAGGGAGTGCGGCACGTCGGTGCCGTCGCGATAGACCGACGAGGTCACTTCAGTGACGCCGGCCTTCTCCAGAACACCGCCGGCCGAGCGCGGCTTGCAGATCTCGGCATGTTCGAAGCGGGTCGCCGGCGGGAAGGACAGGCCCTCCGACTGCGCATGCAGGCCGGTGGCATTGCACACCGCCGTCATCTCGATGCCGGACTTGGTGCCATCGACGAAGGAGTTGAACATCTTCGGGTTGATGGAGTTCCGGTCGCGGATCTTCATATATTTGTCGAGGATGTCCCACACCGTGTCGGGCGTCGACTGGTGGTAGGTCGGGTGGTAGCGCGTGCCCTTGCCGGCGGCGACGACGCGGAAGCCGCAGGCGCGGGCCCAGTCGACATGATCGGCGATGAGGGCGGGCTGGTCGCCCCAGGCGAGCGAATAGACGACGCCGGCGGCCTTCGCCTTGCGGGCGAGGATGGGGCCGGCGACGGCGTCCGCCTCGACGTTGACCATGACGATGTGCTTGCCGTTCTCGATCGCCTTGATGGCGAAGCGGATGCCGGCGCCGGGATCGCCCGTGGCCTCGATGATCACCTCGATGGCCGGGTGGGCGACCAGCAGGTCGGCATTGTCGAGAATGGCGGTGCGGCCGGTCATCAGCGCATCATCGATGGACGGCGCCGCATACTGCTCCTCGGGCCAGGAGCCGGCCTTGAGCTGCGAGCGGGCGCGGTCGGGATTGAGGTCCGCGACGCCGACGAGGTGCATGCCCTCGGTGAGACGGCACTGGCTGGCGAACATGGTGCCGAACTTGCCGGCGCCGATGAGGCCGACGGTGACCGGGCGGCCCGCCGCCTTCCGCTCGAGAAGCATCCGATGAAGGTTCATGCGACGATCGTCCTCCGACTGTTCGGACGTCGTGCCCCCCGCATGGAGAGCATGGGACCGCCTGGTGTCTCGGAAAATCGCGGGAACGTTGGGCCGAATGCACGCGCTCGCCGCACGCCGTGCCGCGTTCGCGCTGCGATGCCGCGTGACCGCGGCGCCCTGCCTTTCCTCCCCGCGGCTCCGTTGTCCGGGCCGTCGACGTCTGTTGCAGGAACGCTAACAAGGATGCCAAATTCATGGAAACGAAATAAACTGCTGAAATCGGTGAAAGGAATTCACACATGATCCGTGGCATGCCGCCCCTGAAATGCCTCCAGACCTTCTCGGCGGCGATGGAGACCGGCAGCTTCTCGCGGGCAGCAGAGCAGCTCAACGTCACGCCTTCGGCGGTCAGCCACCAGATCCGCGTGCTGGAGGACATTCTCGGCAAACCGCTGTTCGTGCGCCGCAACCGCACGGTCCAGCCGACCGAGGACGCCGTCGCCTATGCCAATGCGCTGGGCGAGAGCTTCACCCGCATCGCCGTGGCGACGAGCCGCTTCTCGTCGGAAGGATCGATCCAGCGCCTGATGCTGCATTCGGCGCCCAGCCTGGCCACACTCTGGCTGGTGCCGCGCCTCGGCTCCTTCCGCCGTCGCCATCCAGAGATCGACCTGACGCTGTTTGCCGGCCACGAACCCGCCAATCTGGGCGACGACGGCTTCATGATCGACATCCAGTACAACCGGCCGGTGCCCGAGGCCTGCGAGGGGATCGTGCTCGGCGAGGAAACGGTGGTGCCGCTGGCCAGTCCCGACTTCGTGGCGCGCCACAGGCTGGGCCGGGTCGAGGACATCAGTGCCGTGCCGCTGATCCATTCCGTGCGCAGCGTGGTGCAGTGGGACCAGTGGATCGCCCGGCACGCGCCGCATGTGATGCTGCCGGGCCGCGGCATGACATTCGACCGCGCCTATCTCGGGCTGATGGCGGCACGCGACGGCCTCGGCCTGATGCTGGAATCCAACCTCCAGGCCTCCGGCATGCTGCGCGCCGGCGAACTCGTCATGCCCTTCGGGCCGCTCGGCATCACAGCGGTGGCGCACCGCCTCGTCTATCGCCGCGAGGACAGGGCGCGGCCGCAGATCGAGGCCTTCATCGCCTGGATCACCGAGGAGATGGCGGCGGAACGGACGAGCGCCGATGGGCCTCAGCGCGTCAGGAGGGCCGCGAAGTAGAGGCCGAGGCCGAAGACGGTGTGGCCGAGGACGTTGAGCATGCGGATCTGCATGGCGTTCTCACGCTTCGAGGCGGCGATGCCGGCGCCCATGCCCGGCTGCAGGATGAACCAGCCGCAGCCGATCGTGACGTAGCCGACGATCAGCGCCGGGACGAGCGTCGGCACGCGCGCCCAGCCGAGGCCCCAGATGGCGAGCAGCGCGGCGGCGAAGACAACGCCCACCGCGTAGTGGAAGACCCAGCCGATGGCGCGTTCGTTCGGCACGGGCGCGGCCCTGCCGATGTCGTCGTGGACGTAGCGCCCCTGCGGCAGGTGGCCGACCCATCGCCCGACCATGGCCCAGTTCGGCGGCGCGATGGCGAAGGCGCGCTGGAGGAACAGCGCCCAGAGGTCGAGCAGGGCGGTGGCCGCGACGCCGAGCACGATGGATCGCCAGATGAATTCGAACATGGACGGAGCCTCTCCCTTCCGCGCTCTCGCGGCGCGGCGCATCGGGTCAATCTGAACGATTGAACCGGCGGCGGGAAGCCGGAGCGGCGCGGTTGGCAGGGTTGCGCGGGCGGGCGACCTGTTGGACGCCCCCCTCAGTCGAGGTGGCGCCGCATTTCGTTCCGCGCCTTCAGCGCCGCGCCCTGCCGCCCCAATATCTTCGCGATGCGCTCGGGTGCGAAGCCGAGATCGACGAAGGCGGGGCCGGTCTCGGCTACCTCGCGGTAGTCGGCGATCCTGCCGTCCTTGAGGCGGATGATGGCGACGCCCTCGAACATCGCCCGCGCGCCCTTCGCCTCGGGCAGCGTCGAGCGATAGGAGAAAGTGTAGCGGGCATAGAGGATGCGGCCGTCGCTCACGGGGTCATGGAAGTCCCAGCGGAAATCCTCGGCGGTCCGGTAGAAGACGTCCTCGATCATCGCCGCGAGGGCGTCCGGCCCGGGGAACTCGCCGTAGAAGACGTCGTGATAGACGCCGTCGGCGGTGAACAGGGCGGCGAAGGCGCGCCCGTCCCGGCGCGCCACCGCATCGCGAAAGGCCGCGAGAAGCGCCGTCGGTTCCATGTCAGCGCAAACCGGCGTTGATCTTCGCGAGGGCCGCGGCGCCCGGCACCAGGTCGCGGTCGGTCATGGCGTTGAGCGGCTTCCTCGCCGTCCCGAGCCGGGCGTGCATGTCGCTTGCCGTCTCGTCGAGATAGATGAGGCCGGTGGCGATCTCGCCGCTGGTCGCGACCTCGTGCAGATAGGCCATGGCGGCGCCACGGTCAGTCACGTCGTAGTGCGAGGCGAGCTTGCGCAGCCGGATCACCGAGCCGTCGTGCAGGCGCACGTCCTGCGCCTCCCCTTCCGCATAGTCGGCGGTGATCGGCGCGCGCGTCGTCACGAAATCCAGCGTGTTCAGCGCCTCGTTGTGGGCCCGCACATAGTCGAAGCTCCTGGTCGAGCCCTCGTGGTTGTTGAAGGCGACGCAGGGCGAGACGACGTCGATGAAGGCGGCGCCCTCATGCTCAAGGGCGGCCTTGATCAGCGGCACCAGCTGGTCCTTGTCGCCGGAGAAGGAGCGGGCGACGAAGCTCGCGCCGAGCTGCAGGGCCATGGCGGCGAGGTCGATGGCCGAATCCGGGTTGGCGACACCCTTCTTGCTCTTTGAGCCCTTGTCGGACGTCGCCGAGAACTGGCCCTTGGTGAGACCGTACACGCCGTTGTTCTCGACGATATAGACCATGTTCACGGCGCGACGCATGGCATGGGCGAACTGGCCGAAGCCGATGGAGGCGCTGTCGCCGTCGCCGGAGACGCCGAGATAGATGAGGTCGCGGTTGGCAAGGTTGGCGCCCGTCAGCACGGAGGGCATGCGCCCGTGCACCGAGTTGAAGCCGTGGCTCTGGCCAAGGAAGTAGGTCGGCGTCTTCGACGAGCAGCCGATGCCGGAAAGCTTGGCGATGCGGTGCGGCGGCAGCGACAGCTCGAAGCAGGCGCGCATGATCGCCGAGGAGATCGAATCGTGGCCGCACCCCGCGCAGAGCGTCGAGATGGCGCCCTCGTAGTCGCGATGGGTGAAGCCGAGCTCGTTGGTCTCGAGCTTCGGGTGATGGAACTTCGGCTTGGCGAGATAGGTCATGACGAAGGTTCCCGGATCAGGACAGGACCTGCCGCTTCTGCGGCGAGGAGACGACGGCGGCCTTGGCCGCGATCTCCCTGCGGATAAAGCGTGCGGTGATGGGCGTGCCGTCGAAATGCAGCACGGGGACAAGCTGGGCCGGATCGATGCCGCATTCGATCATCAGCAGCGAGCGCAACTGGGCATCGCGATTCTGCTCCACGACGAAGACGATCTCGTGGGCGGCGATGAAGTCGGTCACTTCGTGCGAGAAGGGGAAGCCGCGCACACGCAGGGCGTCGACATGGACGCCGTCGGCGGCCAGCAGCTTCACCGCCTCGTCCATGGCAGGGCCGGTCGAGCCATAGTGGATGACGCCGATGCGGGTCGGCTGGGCGCCGCGCATCAGGACGGGCGCCGGCACGAGCGACTTCGCCGTTTCGAACTTCTTGAGGAGCCGTTCCATGTTGTCGACGTAGGGCCCGCCCTCCTCGGTGTACCGGGCGTAGCGATCGCGCGAGGTGCCGCGGGTGAAGAAAGCGCCGCGCGTCGGATGGGTGCCGGGATAGGTGCGGTAGGGGATGCCGTCGCCGTCGACGTCGAGATAGCGGCCGAAATCGCGGCCGGCCTCGAGTTCGACCGCCGTCATCACCTTGCCGCGGTCGAGAACGCGGGAGTCGTCCCATTCCAACGGCGCGCAGAGATGCTGGTTCATGCCGATGTCGAGATCGAGCATGACGAAGACCGGCGTCTGCAGCCGGTCGGCGAGGTCGAAGGCCTCCGCGCCGAAGACGAAGGCCTCGTGCGGGTCGCGCGGGAACAGCATGACGTGCTTGGTGTCGCCGTGCGAGGCATACGCGCAGAGCAGCAGGTCCGACTGCTGGGTGCGCGTCGGCATGCCAGTGGACGGTCCGCCGCGCTGCACGTCGAAGAGCACCGCGGGGATCTCGGCGAAATAGGCGAGGCCGAGGAATTCCTGCATCAGCGAGATGCCGGGGCCGGAGGTTGCGGTGAAGGCGCGCGCGCCGTTCCACCCGGCGCCGATGACCATACCGATGGAGGCGAGTTCGTCCTCCGCCTGGACGATGCCGAAGCGCTTCTCACCTGTCTCCGGATCGACCCTCAGACGATTGCAGTAGCGCTCGAAGGCCTCGGCCAGCGAGGTGGACGGGGTGATCGGGTACCAGGCACAGACGGTGGCGCCGCCATAGACGGCGCCGAGCCCGGCGGCTGCATTGCCTTCCATGAAGATGCGGTCGCCGATGCTGTCGGAGCGGCGCACCCTCAGGCCGATCGGACAGGAGAAGTGCTCCAGTGCGTAGGAGTGGCCGATATGCAGCGCCTTGATGTTCGGCGCGATCAGCTTGTCCTTGCCCTTGAACTGCTCCCCGATCAGCTTTTCCACCTCGTCGATGGCGATGTCGAGCAGCGCAGCGAGAGCCCCCACATAGATGATGTTCTTGAACAGCTGGCGCTGGCGCGGGTCGGTATAGGTGCGGTTGACGATGTCGGTCAGCGGCATGCCGAGGACCACGATGTCGTCGCGGAACTTCTCCGGCGGCATGGGACGGGAGGAATCGTAAAACAGATAGCCGCCGGGCTCGATGGCGGCAACGTCCTTGTCCCAGGTCTGCGGGTTCATCGCCACCATCATGTCGGTGCCGCCACGGGCGCCGAGATGGCCAGCCTCCGTCACCCTCACCTCGTACCAGGTCGGCAGGCCCTGGATGTTGGAGGGAAAGATGTTGCGCGGCGCGATCGCCACGCCCATCCGCATCACCGAGCGGGCGAAAAGCTCATTGGCGCTCGCCGAACCCGATCCGTTGACATTGGCGAACCGGATGACGAAATCATTCACACTCTCGATCGGCATCCGTGCCCCGCATGTGTCATTTCGATGAGGGATTTCTGCATGTCCCAGGCGCCCGTCGGGCAACGCTCCGCGCACATGCCGCAATGGAGACAGACGTCCTCGTCCTTGACCATGACGCGGCCGGTCTTGAGACCATCCTGGAGATAGAGCGCCTGGTCACGGTTCTCTGCGGGGGCATTCAGGCGGCCGCGCAGGTCCTCCTCCTCGCCGTCCTCGGTGAAGGTGATGCAGTCCATCGGGCAGATGTCGACGCAGGCGTCGCACTC
>CAZEZD010000125.1:0-7832 GCA_964516115.1 uncultured Hyphomicrobiales bacterium | reverse complement strand
GCCGCGGTCGCTTCCCAGCCGCCGGTGGTGCGGGAGAACAGGATCGGCGTGGCATTGCGCCTGAGCTCGGTATGGAGATCGACGCCGGTCAGCGCCGCCAGCACCAGCAGCACGCCGCCGTGCGAGACGATCAGCACGTCGCCCTCCGGATCGTCCTCCTGCGCCATCCAGCGCGACAGCGCATGGCCGGTGCGGTGAACGAAGGTCGACAGCCGCTCGCAGGCCGGCGGATCGACGCGCCAGTCGAGCGTGCCGACCGGCGTGCCGAACAGACCCATGTACATGCGCTCCTGCAGCGCGGCGTCCGGCTCGGGCGTCACGTCGCGGCCGTCGGTGACCACGGCGGCGGTGCGCCAGGCGCGCATCATCGGACTTGCCGCGACACGCACGATCGACGCCAGCGCCAGGATCGAGGCGGCCTCGGCCGCCTGCGCCTCGCCGGTCTGGTTCAGCGGCGTCTCGGGGAACTGGTAGATGCCCTTCCGGTTGCCCTCGGTCTCGCCGTGGCGCAGAAAGATCAGGCGCGACAGGCGCGGCCGGAACGGCACGGCACGCGCCAGGTCCTGAATGGCGTCGAAACCGAGCGTCGGCGCGACCTGTGTCGGGGTTCCGCTGGCCAAGGGGCATCTCCTGGAAAATCGGGCGTTGGCATGAACCAGCCGGCGGCCGATGTCAAAGGGGCGAGGGCCCTCATCCCCTGTTCTCCCCCTCGCCTTCCGCCCGGCCTTGGGCTAGCAAGACGCTATGACCGCCCCGACGCAGCGCCCCTCCATCCGTGACCGCATCCGCCCCATCGCGACGGGCGAGCCGGTTCTGGCGGCGCATTTTCTCGGCGACGAGGCGGTCTTCGTCCTCGCGTCGGGCGAGGTCGTCGTGGCGGGCGAGGCCGAAAGGCGGATCGGCCTGCACGACGGCGGGATTCTGGATACGGCCGGCGACGGAACGCTGCTCCTGACCGGCGGCGACGATGGCCGCGTCATCGCCTACGACGGCACGGGCGAGCCGCGTGTGCTCCACGACAGCGGCGGCACCTGGATCGACCGCGTCGCCCTCGGCCCCAACGGCGCGATCGCCTGGAGCGCCGGGCGCAAGGCCTTCGTCTCGCAGACCAAGGGGGAAGCCAGATCGCTGGCCCTTCCTTCCGCCGTCGGCGGCCTCGCCTTCTTCCCCAAGGGGCTGAGGCTGGCCATCGCCCACTACAACGGCGGGACGCTCTGGTATCCCAACGTGACGAGCGAGCCGGTCCGTCTCGAATGGAAGGGCTCGCATCTCGGCGTCGCCGTCAGCTTTGACCAGCGCTTCGTCGTCACCACCATGCAGGAGCCGCAGTTGCATGGCTGGCGGCTCGAGGACGGCCAGCACATGCGCATGTCCGGCTATCCCGGCAAGGTGCGCTCCATCTCCTGGGCCATGGGCGGCAAGTTCCTGGCGACGTCCGGCGCGAGCGAGGCGATCCTCTGGCCCTTCTCCGGCAAGAACGGTCCGATGGGCGCGACCCCCACCATGATCGCACCGGCCGCCAAGGCCGGCATCCGGGTGACGCAGGTCGCCGGGCACCCCGGCGCGCCGGTGATCGGTGCCGGCTTCGCCGACGGCCTGATCCTGCTCTGCCGGATCGAGGACGGCGCCGAGATCCTGATGCGCGAACCGGACGGTGACGCCATCACGGCGCTCGCCTGGCGGGCCGACGGCAAGGCTGTCGCCTTCGGCACCGAGAGCGGCAAGGCGGGCCTCGCCATCCTCTGAGCCGTCAGCCGCCCGCGGGCGGCGCGGCCTGCGCCCGCGCCTGGGCGATGCCGAGGACGCGCTGGTAGACGCGCCCAACGACCAGCAGCACCAGGCCGAGGCCGATGAAGGACAGCGCCCGCCACAGCCCGGTGAGCCCGGCCATGTCGACGAGGAAGACCTTCAGCACCGCGAGGGCCACCATGCCGGCCGAGGCGAGGCGCAGCGTGCGGCTGCCGAGCCAGGCCCCGGCCGCGAGAAGGGCGATGCCGAAGACCAGCCACACCGCGGAATAGGCGTAGAGCTCGGCATCCGAAATGCCGTGGAGCGACACCTCGCCGCGGAAGAGCAGTGCCACCGTGATGTTCAGGTAGTTGACCAGCATGGCGAGGCCGAACAGCCCCATGATCCGGCTCTCGACGGCCCGGCCCGCCTGCCGCTCGAAGACGGCGGCCGCCAGCGCCAGCAACGCGCCGAGGCCGTAGCCGAGCATCGCCCAGTTGATGATCGGGTGGTGGCCGACATCGGCCCCCGTGAACCAGGGATTGAAGGCAAAGCCCATGACGACCGCGATCCAGGCCCAGGATGCATAGCGGACGACCAGAACGGCGTTCTCCCACAGCGCGCCGGTGCGGATCGCGGCGAGGCGCGACAGGCCGAGGCCGAAGGCGAGCATGGTGACGGTATGGGTTGCCGCCTCGGGGAAGCGCATGGGGGCAGCGAAGAGCCGGAGCCCGTGGGCGCCGAAGGCATGGCGCACCTGGACGATCACCAGCAGCGCCGTGAAGAACAGGGCGAGCGCCTCGAGGATGCGGACCGGCGCATCCTCGCCGCGCCGCTGGCGCAGCATGACGGAAGCCACGGCGGTCGCCACCGCCGGCAGCCCGTAGCCGGGCAGCAGCCAGTTGAACACGATCGTCTGGCCGACATCCAAGCCGTTGATGGCGGGATCCCAGAGGACCCGTACGAGAACGCCAGCGCCGGCCAGCGCCGCCACCCAGCGCAGCTGCGGCAGGGGCCGGAAGGTGTAAACCCAGGCGATGCCCGCGACCATGACGGCGAGCGCCAGGGTCAGCCAGGCGCGCTCCAGCAGCAGGGTGAGCGCGAAGGCGAGCGCCGCCAGCGCGCCGATGGCGTAAAGCGCGGACGCCGAGGCGAGGCCCGGCCGCTGGCCGGAGCGCAGGCGGTGGGCGGCCTCCGTCGCCGCGCCGAAGCTCGCCGCCAGGACCATGGCGAGAGCGGCGAAGCGCGGCGAGATGACGAAGCCCTCGACCTTGCCGTAGACGATGGCGAGGATCGCCAGCGGCACCACGACCGAGGTTGCCGCAAGCGTCAGCACCACCCAGGCCTCGCGCTGGCGGCGCCAGACGCCGAGAAACGCCGGACCGATGCCGAAGAGCAGCGCGAAGGCAAGGCCCGACCAGGTCAGACGCGAGAGCGTCGCCGGAAACTCCGGCGGCACGCCGAGCGGATCGGCGAGGCCGGACGGTTTCATCCCCACGGCCCAGCCGAGCAGGATGAGGAGCGCGAAGAGGCCGGTCACGGGAATGGCGACAGTGACGGACGGCGCGCGCCAGGCGAGCGCCATGACGGCAGCGGCGAGCAGCAGGTAGAGCGCGACGGCGGTCATTTCCCGCTGGCCCTCGGCCACGGCGAGCATGCCGAGAAGTGCGAAGGCGGACAGGATCACCGTCGCCACGACGTCGCCGCCGCGCTCGCGCGGCTCGGCGAAGCGGATGCCGGGCACGACGAAGAGGGCAGCGGTGGCGATGCCGGCGAGCGCCTGGACGAGGCTCGGATAGGCGCCGCCCGAGGTCGCGACCAGCGTCAGCGCGCCGAGGGTGACCGAGGCGGCCGTGGCCGCGAGGCGCAGCCAGGACCAGTTGCGGATCCAGGCGAGGGTGAAGCAGGCCGCCGTGATGATCGCCGCATAGATCGGGAAGACGTAGGGGTTCGGATCCTTGGCGGCGACGAGGAAGGGTGCGGCGAAGGCGGCGACGAGGCCGATGGCGCCGAGCAGCGGCCCGTGCAGGCCGGCGAGGACCAACGTGCCGATACCGACGCCGCCCAGCGCGACGAAGGTGAAGGCCGGCCCGATGAAGTCGTAAAGCGCGTGGGCGGCGTAGATCGTGCCGAAGGCGGCGACCGAGCCGGCCCCCGTCAGCGCCGAGGGGATGTCGGCGAGCGGCAGGGTCGGCAGGCCCTTGTCGCTGCGGCGCAGCCATTCGCCGCCGGCGAGCAGCGCCATGGAGAAGAGGAGGCCGAGGGCGATGCGCATGCCCGGGCCGATGAGGCCCTGCTCGATGGAATAGCGAACAAGGAAGATGCCGCCGAGGCCCAGCGCCACGGCGCCGACCCAGACGGCCCAGCGCGAACCGATGGATTCCTCGAAGCCGCCCAGATTGGCGGGCGGTGCAGGCGGAGGAGCGGCGGCCGGCGGCGCGTCCATCGGGTCGACGGCGTCCAGCGGGCCGGCGCTGGTGACGGCGGGAACCGTGCGCCGGGCGGCCAGGATGGGCTCGGAGACAGCGGGCTCGGCGACAGCGGGCTCGGAAACGGGAAGAGGTTCGTCGGGACGCTCGGCGACCGGCGGCTCCCCGATCGGCGCCAGATCTGCCTCGACAGCAGGCATGACGGGCACTGCGGGCAACGGCTGGCCTGACGCGAGGCCAGCCCGGATCAGCCCGAGTTCCGTCTCTGCCTGCCTGAGGCGCAGTTCGACGGCATCCAGCCGCCGCTTGGCGTCGCCAGAACGGATGAAGGCGGCGATGGCAAGGATCGGCAGCCCGAAGACGATGGCGATGGCGACAAGGACGCCGAAGACGATTTCCATCCGATGCGGCCTCCCGAGGCCGAATGCGACATGTAGCGGCGCGGAATGCGCCAGCAGACCATTGGCGAGATGAGCCCGCAACATTTCCGCCCGATGACGCGCACCGTCCGGATTGTCACGGGATTGTCCAGGTGTCTTGCCGGCGGCCCGGAACGATCAGCGCAGCAGCCTGAGCGAGAAGGGTTCGCCCTCGAAGGCATCGCGGCCGCGGCCGATGCGCTCGATGGCCGCCACCATGCGCCCGTCGCGGCCGAGCTTGCGGTCGGCGATGGAGACGAGGCGCAGGTTCGGCGTGGCGCTGGGGCTCAGGCGGCGCAACTCGCGGGCGAGTTCGTCCTCGTCCTGTCCGGGGTGGATGGCGCAGGCGGTGATGAAGGCGGCGGCGGTGGAGCGGCTGATCCCCGCCCAGCAGTGGACGACGAGCGGGCTCGCCGTGCCGTGGCCTTGCCACCAGCCATCGACGAAACCGAGCAGGCGGTCGACATGGGCCTCCGCCGGCGCCACGTAGCCTTCCATCGGCGTGACGATGTCGTTCATGCCGAGGAAGAGGTGATCGTCCGGCTGCACGGCTGAGGGCCGCGGAACCGCCGTGCCCTGGTTGATGAGGGTCACCACATGGCGCGCGCCCGTCGCCTCGACGGTCGCGGCAAGGCGCGACAGCGAACAGACGTGAACTTCCATGGACAACCTCCTCGGGTCCCGGAATCGGGGACGTTCAACAGATAGCGCGACACAGGCGACACGGCGATGAGGGAGATGTCGCAGTCTCCGGCCGACGGGCGCGGGATGCGCCCTCATCCACCGAGGGCGGTGAACCGGTCGAGATAGGCGGCCTTGGCGGCCTCGGCCTCCAGCGGCACGAGCACCGGCGGCACGCCCTTCGCGCCGCCGAAGACCCCGGCCGGCGGGCCGAAGATGGCGGCGGCTTCGTCCAGCCCGAAACCCGCGAGTTGCGTCGCCTCGAGAAAGGCGGCGATGTGGTCGGCCTTCTTGGTGAGGGCCGCGATTTCGGCGGGCGCCACCGCCGGCAGGCCGAAGCGGATGTGGATCGCCGCCATCAGCCGCGCCTCGACCGCCTTGTAGTCGCCGCCGATGACCGCCTTGAAGGGCGAGATCATGTCGCCGATGACATATTCCGGCGCGTCGTGCAGCAGCACGGCGAGGCGCCAGCGCGTCTCCAGACCGGGCTTGAGGCGCGTCGCGATGTCCTCGACCAGCAGGCAGTGCTGGGCGACCGAGAACACGTGCGGCCCGGTGGTCTGGCCGTTCCAGCGCGCGACGCGGGCAAGGCCATGGGCGATGTCCTCGATCTCGACGTCGAGGGGAGAGGGATCCAGCAGGTCGAGGCGACGGCCGGACAACATGCGCTGCCAGGCGCGCGGCGCGCTCTGCCGGGAGGGGGACGGACGGGAAGCCATGGCCTTTCCTGCCTGCTTCGCCGCGCACCGGCAAGATCGGTTTTGGCAGCAGCAGGACGGCAAGGCGCAGCGTGCCGGTCCCTGCCCGCGGAGGTGGACGGCGGAACGGCGGCGCGCTAACCGGGTTGCTGCACCGTGCCCTGCTCCGGGGACGCCGTTCGAAGGATTCCGCATGACGATCGCCGCCGAAGGGCGCCTGCCGGACCGCCCGCAGGACCGGCCGGGTCCGCGCCGGATCGACCTCGTCGACGTGGCGCGCGGCACGGCGCTCATGGCGATGTTCATCTACCACTTCGCCTGGGACCTCTCATTCTACCGGCTGATCGCGACCGACATCGTCGCCCATGCCGGCTGGCGCTGGTTCGCCCATTCCATTGCCGGGACATTCCTCGCGCTGGTCGGCGTGAGCCTCGTCCTCGCCACCCGCCAGAGGCTCGACACCGCCGGCTACCTCCGGCGGCTGGCGCTGGTGGCCGGTGCGGCGGCGCTCGTCACGGCGGGCACCTACGCCTTCATGCCAGATGCCTATGTGTTCTTCGGCATCCTGCACCACATTGCGGTGGCGAGCGTCCTCGCGCTGCCCTTCCTCCTGCTGCCCACACTGGCGGTCGCAGGCGCGGCGGTGACCGCCTTCGCGCTGCCGCATCTCGGCGTCCATCCGCTGTTCAACAGCGACCTGCTGCTGTGGATCGGGCTCGGCGACCGGCCGATCCGCTCGGGTGATTTCGTGCCACTGCTCCCGTGGTTCGGCTGCGTCCTCGCCGGCATCGTCGCGGCGCGGTCCGCGCTACGGATGATCGGTGAGGAGCGGCTCGCGGCCTGGCGCGCGACCTCGCGGCCGGCGGCGCTCGTGGCCGCGATGGGACGCCATTCCCTGCCGGTCTATCTGGTTCACCAGCCGGTGCTCATCGGCCTGATCCTCGGCTGGCTCTGGCTCTTTCCGGGAGCGGCCACACAGCGCCCGATTGCGGACAGCGATACGCGCCCCTTCGTCGAGGCCTGCATGCGCACCTGCGTCAGCAACGGACAGGCGGAGGATGTCTGCCGCGACGCCTGCGAATGCACCGCCGATGGCCTCAAGCGCGACAATCTCTGGGGACAGGCGCTTTCGGGACAGATGAGCACGACCGAGCGCACGCGGGTCGGCGAGATCGCGCGCATCTGCACGCAGGGGGAGTGAGGCGCGCTGCATCAGGCAAGTGCGTCCTTCGAGGCTCACCCTTCGGGCTCGCACCTCAGGATGAGGGAGACAGTGACCTGCATATCGGCTGCCCAGATGCACGCCCGCTTCGACGCATCCGGCGCCGATGCAAGCCACCGACCCTCCTCATCCTGAGGTGCGAGCGAAAGCGAGCCTCGAAGGACGCACTCGGTCGATGCGGGATTGCCGGCGCTGAGGCGCGTTCAGTTCCCCCCTCACGTCAGCGCCTTCACCTCCTCGTGGCGGAAGCAGCCGACCATATGGTCGTTGGTCATGCCCACCGCCTGCATGAAGGCATAGACGATGGTCGGGCCGACGAAGGTGAAGCCGCGCACCTTCAGGTCCTTCGACAGTTTCTGCGCCACCGCCGTCTCGGTCGGCACCTGGCTGCGGTCGCGGAAATCCGGCTGCAGCGGGCGGCCGTCGACGAAGCCCCAGAGGTAGTCGGAGAAGCCCTGGCCCCGCCCCATCATGTCGCAGTAGATGCCGGCCGACTTCACCGTGCCGACGATCTTGGCCCGGTTGCGGATGATGCCCGGGTCGGCCATCAGCGCCTCGACCTTGTCCGGCGCATAGCTGGCGATCACCTCGGGGCGGAAGCCGTCGAAGACCTTGCGGAAATGGTCGCGCTTGCGGAGGATCGTGATCCACGACA
>CAZEZD010000124.1:0-7838 GCA_964516115.1 uncultured Hyphomicrobiales bacterium | reverse complement strand
GCCCGCTTCCTCGCGAGGTCCGCATGAAGACGATCCCCGACCTGTGCCGCCGCCGCGCCGGACTGTCCCCCGATGCCATCGCCTTCGAGGAGATCGCGACGGGCCGCACCCTCACCTTTGCCGCGATGGACGAGGCCGTCGGCCGCGGCGCTTCCTTTCTCGCAGAACAGGGGCTGGAGCCGGGCGACCGCCTCGCCGTCCTCTGCCACAATGGCGCGACCTTCTTCGAACTGCTCTTCGCCTGCGCGCGTGCGGGCATCATTCTGGTGCCGCTCAACTGGCGCCAGCCGCCGGCCGAACTGAAGCCGATCCTCGCGGACTGCGCGGCAAAGCTGCTGCTCGCGGATGAAGCGACCCAGGACCTCGCCGGTGAGTTGACCGACGTCCTTCCCGTCATGTCCTTTGCCGACTATGAGACAGGGCGTTCCGCGACGCCCGCAGCCTCTGCCGCGCCATCCCCCTGGGAGACCGATCGCGTCTGGTACCTGCTCTACACATCGGGGACGACCGGCAAGCCGAAGGCCGTGATCCAGACCCCTGGCATGGCTCTTGCCAATGCCATCAACATCCAGCAGGCGACCGGGCTCGGCGCCGGCGACGACACCCTGAACTTCCTGCCCCTGTTCCACACCGCCGGCATCAACCTGCACGCCCTTCCCGTCTTCATCGCCGGCGGCACTTCGCGCATCATCCCGAAGTTCGATCCGGACGTGGTGATCGACCTCATCGGACAGGGGCGCCTGTCGCTGTTCTTCGGCGTCCCGGCCATCTACCAGGCGATCAGCCTGCACCCGGCCTTCGGCACCACCGACTTCTCGCGCGTCCGTCACTGGGGCTGCGGCGGCGCGCCGATCTCAGAGCCGCTGCTGCGTGCCTTCCTCGCTCGCGGGGTGACCATCTGCAACGGCATGGGCATGACCGAGACGGGGCCGACCGTCTTCCTGATGGAGCCGTCGAAAGCCGTCGAAAAGATCGGCTCGGTCGGCAAACCGCAACTTCTGGCCGAGGTCCGTCTGGTGGATTTCCAGGACAAGGACGTCGCGCCGGGAGAAGCCGGCGAACTTCTCTTCCGCGGCCCTAGCATCACCCCCGGCTACTACAACAATCCGGAGGCCACGACCCGCGCCTTCGCGCCGGGCGGCTGGCTGCGCTCGGGCGACGTCGGGCGGCAGGACGAGGATGGCTGCTACTACGTCGTCGACCGCATCAAGGACATGTTCATCTCAGGTGGGGAGAACGTCTATCCGGCAGAGGTGGAAATCGCGCTTCACGCCCACCCGGCGGTGCTCGAGGCGGCAGTCCTCGGCGTGCCTGACGAGACCTGGGGCGAGGTGGGTCATGCCGCGATCCTGCTGCGTCCGGGCCTGACCACGACCGTCGACGACATCCGGGCCCATGCCCGCGCGCGCCTCGCCGGTTACAAGGTCCCCAAGCACATCACCATCGTCGCGGATTTCCCGCGCACGGCCGCGGGCAAGATCCAGAAGCATGTCCTCCGCTCGCTGGTGTCAGGAGGCCGGCCGTGATCGCGCCCGGACCACTCTTCCGCGAGACGCGCAGCCTGACGCAGGCCGATTTCGACCTCTTCGCCCGCGTCAGCGGCGACGACAATCCGATCCATGTCGATGCCGCCTTCTCGGCCCGCACCCGCTTCGGCCGCACCGTTTCGCACGGCATGCTGCTCTACACCGTCCTGTGGGGCCTCATCCGCCGCCATGTCCCGGATGCGCGCCAGACGTCCCAGACGCTGATGTTTCCCGCCCCGGCCTTCGCCGGCGAGCCCCTCGTCTTCTGCGGCGTGGTCGAGGAGACCGATGGCGCGCGGGCGACCATCGCCCTGCGCATCATGCGCGCCGCCGACGCCACGCCGGTCTGCGAAGCGACCGCCTCGATCCAAACGGGGAGCACACGCCATGCAGGCTGAGATCAGGGTGGGCGATGCGGCCCGTGTGACACGGCGCTACGCGGCAGATGATCTTGCAGGCTTTGCCGCCCTGGCCGGTGTTCCCGCTGTAAGCCTCGATCAGGTGCCCGAGCCACTGATCGGGGCGCTTTTCTCCTATCTTCTGGGGGTGAAGGTTCCCGGGCCCGGAACCAACTACCTGAAGCAGGAGATCGCCTTTCCCGCCCCCGTCCCGCTCGGCGAGGACCTCACCGCCACCGTCACGGTGACGCGGCTGAGGCCCGACAAGCATCTCTGCGATCTTTCGACGGTCCTGACCGGCGTCGACGGGCGGTGCCTGGCCGAGGGGCGCGCACTCGTCCTCGTCCGGGACGTCGGAACGGCGCATGGCTGATATCGCCCGGCGCCCCGCCCTCACCGACATCGGCGCCGGACCGGCTCTCGTGTTCCTGCACGGCTGGTCGGTTGATCGCTCGTTCTTCGCGGCGCAGGAGGCGCTCGCCGCCGCGGGATTCCGGATCGTCGTTCCGGACCTTCCCGGCCATGGCGAGAGAGATATCGGCGCGACGCCGCCGACGATTGCGGGCCTTGCCGACGATCTCTCGGCGCTGCTGTCGGAACTGCGGCTGGAGGCGGCCACGCTCATCGGCTGGTCGATGGGCGCGACCGTCGCGCTGGATGTCCTCGCTCACCGCGGAACAGCGGGAATTGCCGGGCTGGTCATCGTCGACATGACACCGAAGGTTCCGAACGCGCCGGACTGGCCCTACGGTCTCTCGAGCGGCCAGGACATGGCCGATGCCATGGACGCCGCCGGACGCATGGAGGGGGATTGGTCGCGCTACGCTCCGAGGATCGCCCGGGCGATGTTTTCGCCGGGCCGGATGGAGGACGATCCGCTCGTCCACCGGGCGGCCGAGCGCATTGCGGCCCGCGATCCCGAGGTCATGGCCCTGATCTGGCGCTCGCTGGTCGCCGCCGACCATCGCTCGACTGTGGAGAACCTCCCTGTGCCGGTCCTCGCCGTCGCAGGCGCGGAAAGCCAGCTCTACAGGCCGGACGTCGCCCGATGGATCGCCAGCCATGCACCGGACGGGCACGCGATCGAGATTGCCGGCGCGGGCCATGCGCCGCATCTCGAGCAACCGGCCGCATTCAATGCAGCTTTGGCGGCCTTCGCGCGGCGCCTGTCGGATCAGGCGCTTAGTCTCCGTCCGACGGCGTGACAGCGGCTCCATTCAGGAGCTTGCGGCTCTGCTCGGTCAGGCGTGTCAGCAGCCGGTCCAGTTCCCTGCGCTCGTCGGCCGTGAAGCCTTCGCTCAACTCCGCCGCAAAACTCTGGGCGATGGGAACGAGGTCCGCGTAGATCGCCTCGCCATCGCGGGTCAGCGAAATGAAGGCTTCGCGCAGGTCGCGGCGGTTGGCGCGGCGTTGGACGATCTTGCGCTTCGTCAGGCTGGCCACGGCGCGCGAGACCTTCGTCTTGTGCATGTGGCTGTGCGCACCGACCTGTTTCGCGGTCATCGATCCGAACTGGCCGAGGGTCGCAATCACCCGCCACTCAGGAATGCCCAGGCGGTAGCGTTCTGCATAGATGCTGGACAGACCCTGGCTGACGACGTTCGCAAGAACGTTCAGGCGGTAGGGAAGGAAGGTGTCCAGCTCCAGCTTTTGGCCTGAAATCGGAGACTTGTCGGCAGTCTGGCAGTCCATGATTGCTCCGTATCGAAGAGCGTCAATGCAGTAAACGCACCAATGGTGGCAATGTCCCATTCCGTACAAGGGAATGTATCGCTATGCGGGACGTTTCGCAACGCGACAAATATCAGACAACCCGCTGAAGTAGCACCATGCCGAAGTGGCTGGTCAAGTCGCCACCGACAGGCTTTGATGCGGGGATGACCGTTCATATCCGGATTCGGACGGTTGGTTCCGCGAGGCGATGTTCCATGAAGCTTGCGTCACTGAAGCATGGTCGGGACGGCCGGCTGGTCGTTGTCTCCAGAGATCTGACCCGCGCGACCGATGCCTTTCCCGTGGTCTCCACCCTGCAAGGCGCGCTGGACGACTGGGCCCGCCTGCAGCCGCGTCTGCTCGACCTCGCCGAACAGCTCGAACTAGGCTCCGTTCCCTCGTTCCGCTTTCATGAACATGACTGCGCCAGCCCCCTGCCGCGGGCCTACCAGTGGGCCGATGGCTCGGCCTACGTCAATCATGTGGCGCTGGTCCGCCAGGCGCGCGGCGCCGAGATGATGCCCTCGTTCTGGACCGATCCGCTCATGTACCAGGGCGGTTCCGACACGTTCATCGGTCCCCGTGACCCGATCGTGCTGCCGGACGAGGCCCACGGCATCGATTTCGAGGGCGAGGTCGCCGTCATCACCGACGACGTCCCGATGGGCGTCACCCCCGACGAAGCGCGCGATCTCATCCGCCTGGTCATGATCGTCAACGACGTCAGCCTCAGGAACCTCATCGCGGCGGAACTGGCCAAGGGCTTCGGCTTCTTCCAATCGAAGCCCTCGACGGCCTTCTCGCCGGTTGCCGTGACGCCCGACGAACTCGGCAATGCCTGGGTCGATGGCAAGCTACACCTGCCGCTTCGCGCCTATCTTAACGGCGAGCCCTTCGGACGGCCCGACGCCGGCGTCGACATGACCTTCGATTTCGGAACCCTCATCGCCCACGCCGCGAAGACACGCGCGCTGACCGCCGGCACCATCGTCGGCTCGGGCACGGTGTCGAACCGGGATACCGACGGCGGCCCCGGCAAGCCGATCGCCGAGGGCGGGCTCGGCTATGTCTGCATCGCCGAGATGCGCACCGTCGAGACTATCGTCCAGGGCGCTCCCGTGACGCCCTTCATGCGCTTCGGAGACACGGTCCGGATCGAGATGAAGGACGTGACGGGCCATTCGATCTTCGGTGCGATCGACCAGATCGTGCGCAAGCATCACGCCTGACAACGCCCCTCCCCCGCCGCTTCGCGGAGCATCGCCATGTCCCCGACCTTCGCCTCGACCGCCGATCTCGGCCCCAAGACGGTGTCGTTCGACCGTCTCGGCGAGGGCCTCTATGCCTACACGGCGGAGGGCGATCCCAATTCCGGCATCATCGTCGGCGACGACGGCTGCATGGTCATCGACGCGCAGGCGACGCCGGCCATGGCCGGTGACGTCATCGCCCGCGTCCGGCAGGTCACCGACAAGCCCATCCGCTACGTGCTGCTGTCGCACTATCATGCCGTTCGCGTGCTCGGCGCATCGGCCTACGAGGGTGCCACGATCCTCGCCTCCGACGCCACCCGCGGCCTCATCGTCGAGCGCGGCGAACAGGACAAGGCGAGCGAGATCGGCCGCTTCCCGCGGCTCTTCCCGGGGGCGGAATCGATTCCTCCGGGCCTGACCTGGCCGCACGTGACCTTCGAGAAGGAGTTGACGGTCTGGCTCGGCCGCCGCGAGGTGAAACTCATCCATCCCGGCCGCGGCCATACCGCCGGCGACACGATCGCCTGGGTTCCCGACGCCGGTGTCGCCTTCACCGGCGACCTCGTCGAGTATCATTCCGCCTGCTATTGCGGCGACGCCCACTTCAAGGACTGGCCAAAGACGCTGGACGTTATTCAGGCCATGGCGCCGAAGGCGGTCGTCCCCGGCCGCGGCGCCGCCCTGACGACGCCGGACATGGTGGCGGACGGCATCCGGCTGACCCGCGACTTCCTGTCGACGCTGTACGGATCGGTCTCGGACAGCGTCGGCAAGGGCCTCTCCCTCAAGCAGGCCTTCGACGCCTGCCGGCAGGCCATGGACCCGAAGTTCGCCTCCTTCGCCATCTACGAACATTGCCTGCCCTTCAACGTCTCGCGCGCCTATGACGAAGCGAGCGGCATCGACTGGCCGGTCATCTGGACCGATGTCCGCGACCGCGAGATGTGGGCGAAGCTGCAGGGATGAGGCGGCTCACCGCCCCGCCCGCTCCCACATGTTCTTGGTGACCTGAACGAAGGCCGTCGAGCGAAGGCCGGCGTCCTTCATGGCAGCGGCGATTCTCGTCATGAGTTCGGAATCGCCCGAGGAGATGGCGATGTCGAGCATGATCGCCCATTCGTCGTCGGCAGGCTCCTCGCCCTTGTTGCCGGCGGCGATCTCGCGCATGCGGCCAGCGAGGGTCGCGACGCGGGCCATGTAGGCCTTGGCACCCTCCGACGTGATCCGCGCCGCAACGGCATCGACGGCCTCCTGCGGACCGCGCCCGACGACGGCGCGCCACAGCGTCTCGAAGACGACGCCGATCCGCTCCTGATCGAACGTGACGCGGTTCAACTCGTCGATGCGGCCGAGCCTGGCAAAGAGGTCGCGGGCCTCGGCGACGGCGCCGCGTGCGACCAGCATCTCGATGGCCGTATCGACGATGGCGCCCCGGAACCGCCCGGCGGCCTCGCCGGCCTCGGCGACGGCGACGAGCCTGTCCACCGGCAGGTTGCGCATCGGGCCGATATCCTCGTCGACCGACACGCTCTCGCTCTCGGGCAGCTTCAGCGCCGGCCCGAAGACGCGGATCCAGTCGGCGCGCCCCTCGCGCATGAGGATGCGCAGCACGCGGCTCGCCGATTCCGCGTCGACCGGCGAGTTGAAGGGCGGACGCGCGGCAAGCGCCTTGGTGAAGGCCTCGAGGTTGTTGGCGGCGATGGTGCCGCGCAGCACCATGTCCCAGCTGTCGCGGCGGGCGGTCTCGGGATCGTCGAACGGGGCGGTCTGGTTGGCGCGCGCGCCGCGCGCCCATTCGTCGATCGAACGCGCAATGGCCGCGTCGCCGCGGGCGCCGGCCTGCAAGGCCTGCGCCATGCGCCGCGAGAAGCGGTCCTTGATCTGGGCGACGACGGCATCGGCGGTGGCAGGCGCCCGCGCGATGGCAATCTCCAACACCTCGAGCCTCAGGTCGTCGCGGCTGTCGCTCTCCACCAGACGCTCGATGCGCGGCAGCACCTCGGCAATGCGTCCGGCCCTCGCCTCGTCGAGGATGAGCACGGAGGGTTCCGACAGGGCGGCGGGCTGCGGCTGGTCGAGGCCGAGTTCGCGATAGGCGCCGGCGAAGTCGCCCTTGCGCGCCAGATGCTCGGCGCGCACCGGAATGATGCGCTCCTTGATACCGTCGACCGTCGCGATCTTCGCCCAGGCCTCGTAGCGCTCCATCCAGCGGTCGCGGGCGGCGGGATCGGGGTCGCTCTGCAGGAAGGCCTCGAAGGCGGCGGTGGCGGCCCAGCCCTCAGGCTCCTCGGCGGCGGCCTTGAGAGCGAGTTCGGCGGTGCAGGCGGGAACCGGGCGGGCGAGGCAGGCGGCCGCGTCGACGGTCACCTCGATCGCATGAGGCGCCTGCGCGGCAACGGGCAGCGCCAGAAGGAGGGCTGACGCGGCGACGGCGGAGAACAGCGCTTGGCGCGGGGTGCGGGTCATGGCGAGCCTCGATGTCACGGCGGGATTGCGGGTACAGGAGGGAACGCGCCAAAGCAACGCGCGATCCCGCCGCACGACGACACGAGCCATGCGGGACGGTCGACCTGCTCGCACCGCCGCAGCCTATCGTGTATAAGCGCCGATCCCGGCCAGTTTTTCGTCGACACGATGAGGCAGGGATCACTTTTTCGCGCGAAGCGGTTTTCGCGTGCGTGTGCCGAGAGGAAACAAGTCATGGGCGAGCGTTGGAGCCCGTCGAGCTGGCGGTCGAAGCCGATCCTGCAGGTGCCGGTCTATAAGGACCCGGCGGCGCTGGCGGAGGTTGAGAAGCGCCTTTCGGGCTTTCCGCCGCTGGTTTTTGCGGGCGAGGCGCGCAACCTCAAGAAGGCCCTCGCGAAAGTCGCAAGGGGCGAGGCCTTCCTTCTGCAGGGCGGCGACTGCGCCGAGAGCTTCGCCGAGCACGGCGCCGACAACATCCGCGA
>CAZEZD010000123.1:0-7847 GCA_964516115.1 uncultured Hyphomicrobiales bacterium | reverse complement strand
TCGCCTGTTTCCCAAGGACGTCTGCGGCGGCGTCTGTCCGACGGGCCTGAGGCCCCGAAGCGTCAATCGCAGTGGCAATTCCAGCGATCGACGCTGCGCGAGGGGCGCAGCGGCATCGTCAATCAGCGAAGACGGCGTCGATCTTGGCCTTCAGCGTCTGGGCGTTGAACGGCTTCACGATGTAGTTGTTCACGCCGGCCTTCTTGGCGGCGATGACGTTCTCCGTCTTGGATTCCGCGGTGACCATGATGAAGGGCGTGCGGGTGAGCGAGCTGTCGGCGCGCACTTCCTTCAGGAGCTCGTAGCCGGTCATCGGCTCCATGTTCCAGTCGGAGATGACGAGGCCGTATTTCTTCTCCTTCATCTTGGCGAGCGCGGCCGAGCCATCGGACGCATCGTCGATGTCGTCGAAGCCGAGCTGCTTCAGAAGATTTCGGATGATACGGATCATCGTGTTGTAATCGTCGACCACGAGGATCGGCATCGAGAGGTCAACAGCCATCACACTGCTCCAAGCGCCAGCGGGGCTCCTGCCACGCCGTTCCGGAAAGTTGTTCGAGCCGCACACGTCGCGGCGTCCGGTATGAAAATGCCGTTCAGCATTGAAGAAGCGGTTAACGGGGCGTCTGGCCGGCCGAGAAAATCCGTCCCAATCCACCTGCGGGGCGTCTGTGCGTATGCAGGGTTACGAATTGGTTTGCCCAGGACGCGGCTGTAGGGTCGGCTTCCTGAGGAGATTGCGCATGACCAACTATCAGGACCAGTCACCTGTCTCGACGGGCCTGCGTGGCCGTTGCCCGCGCTGCGGCGAGGGTCACCTCTTCGACGGGTTCCTGACGGTGAAGCCGAAGTGCAGCGCCTGCGGCCTCGACTACGGCTTCGCCGACGCCGGCGACGGGCCGGCCGTCTTCGTCATCCTGTTCGCCGGCTTCATCATCTGCGCCCTGGCGCTCGTGGTGGAGGTGAAGTACTCGCCGCCCTACTGGGTTCACGCCATCATCTTCCTGCCGCTCGTGCTGATCGTCTGCCTCGGGCTGCTCCGGCCGATGAAGGGGGTCATGATCGCCGTGCAATATCGCAACAGCGCGCACAGGGAACGGCTCGACATGGAGTGAGAGGGACCCTATCTCCGCGTCATGTCTTCGCATACTGACCTTCCCGCGATCCCCCCCGCCCGCCCTCTGACCGACCGCATGCGGTCGCTCGTCCTGCCAGGGCTCGTCTCGGCCCTGGCCCTCGGAATCCTTCTTTCGCTGGGAACCTGGCAGCTGTCGCGCCTTGCCTGGAAGCAGGGCCTGGTCGCCCAGGTGGAAGAGCGCAGCACGGCTCCGGCCATTCCGCTGCCGGGCCGGGAGGCCTGGGGCCGCATGGCCCCGGAGCGGGACGAATATCGCCGCGTGACGGTGACCGGGCGTTTCCGCCACGACGCCGAGGCCTATCTCTATCACGTCGCCGGCGACACCCGGCAGGCCGATCGTGGCCGGCCGCAGGGCCAGGGCTATTTCGTCATGACGCCGCTGGTGACGTCCGGCGGCGACACGGTCATCGTCAACCGCGGTTTCGTGCCGACGGAGCGACGCGACCCCGCGACCCGCGCCACGGGCCAGGTTGAGGGCGAGGCGACCGTCACCGGTCTCGTCCGCTATCCCGAGACGCGCGGCGCCTTCGCGGCGCCAGACGATCCGGCGCGCCGCCTTTTCTACACCCGGGATCTGGTCGCTATGGCGCGCGTCATGGGGGTCAACGCGCGGATGACGGCCCCCTTCTCGATCGATGCAGACGACACCGCCGTTCCGGGCGGCCTGCCGCGCGGCGGCGAGACCCGGCTGACCTTTGCCAACCGTCACCTCGAATATGCGCTGACATGGTTCGGCCTCGCCCTGACGCTGATCGGCGTCTTCGCCGCCTTCGCAATCCAGCGGCTGCGGGGGCGATAGGCGCCCCCGCCTCACATGCCTTCAGGCTTTCCGACCACCACGACGAGGAGCTTCGGATCGCCGAGGAGCCGTCGGGCGACGCGGCGCACATCCTCGATACCGACCGCCTCGATCAAACCGTTGCGGCGGTCCAGGTAGTCGGGCCCCTCGCCGTCAAGCTGGATGCGGATGAGGTTGGAGGCGATCTGCGTGGAGGTCTCGAACCTCAGCGCCCAGGAGCCGATGAGGTAACGCTTGGCCTGCTCCAGCTCCAGTGGCGTCGGGCCTTCCGCGCCCATGCGCTTCAGTTCCGCCTCGATGACGGCGAGGCTCTCGGCGGCGCGGTCATTGCGGGTGGACGTCCCCCCGGTGAGAAGACCCGTTGCGTCGAGCGCGGCGAGGCCCGTGGACACGGAATAGGCGAGGCCGCGCTTCTCCCTGACCTCCTGATAGAGGCGGGAGGAGAAGCTGCCGCCACCGAGAACGTGGTTCATCACGAAGGCCGGGAAGAAGTCGGGATCGTCGCGCTTGAGCCCTGCGAGGCCGAAGGAGATGGTCGCCTGCGGAATGTCGAGGGGCACGACGCGGCGCTGGCCGGTGTTGGAGATCATCGCCGCGGGAACCGGGACGAGTTCGGCACGGGCGGGGAGATCGCCGAAGACGCCGTCAAGCAGAGGGCCGAGCTCCGCGGCCGTGATGTCGCCCACGACGGACACTTTCAGGTGCTCACGGGCGATCATCCGCCGGTGCAGGGCGGCAAGGTCGGCCGCGGTGAGCGCCGTGACGCTCTCCGTCGTGCCCGCGTTGCGCCGTCCGTAGGGATGGCCTGGGAAGGCCGTCGACCAGAACGTGTCGCTGGCGATGGAGCCGGGGTTGGTCGAGGCGCGCCGGATGGCGGCGAGAATGGACTGGCGCATGCGCTCCATCGGCGCGGCGTCGAGGCGCGGGCGCGTGAGCGCCAGCTTCAGCAGGGCCATGGCCTCGTCGCGATGCTCGCTCAGGCTGCGCACCGATCCGGAGAAGAGGTCGCGGCTCGCGGCAAAGCTCATCTCGATGGCGCGATCCTGCAGGCGGCCGTTGAAGGCCTCCGCATCGAGGTCGCCGGCGCCCTCGTCCATCATGGCAGCAAGGAGATGGGCCGCGCCTTCTCGACCGGCAGGATCCTGCGCCGTGCCGCCGCGCACCGCGAAGGACAGGGCGAGGACGGGAAGGTGGGTCTGACGGACCAGCCAGGCCTCGATGCCACCGGGCGAGATTACCCTCTCGACGCGGCTCGACTGGCTTGCGGGCGGCAGGGCGGGCGCGGCGATGGCCGGCGACAGGGCATGGGCCATCATCAGGGCTCCGGCAGCGAGGACAGAGGGGAGCCTGAACATCAGCCCTGCTCCGCGCGGACCAGTTCGCCCGTCACGGCACGCGAAAAGTCGAAGGCGCGGGGCGCCATCGCATTGATCTCGTCGCGGCTGACGGCCCGGATGCGCGCGACCCATTCCTGCAGGTCCTCCATGCTGGAGCCGCAGGTGAGCGCCGCCCCGTACATGCGGGCCATGGAGGACTGGCTGTCCTGCGAATAGACGGAATCGGCGACCAGCCGCGTCTTGGCGCGGGCGATCTCGTCCTCCGTGACGCCGTCGCCGGCGAGCCGCGCCGCCACTTCGAACATCGCCTTCTCGAGGCTGGCGAGCGGCACGTCGGGACGCGGCGAACCATGGATACCGAAGCGACCGTCGCCGAGCGCCGAGCCGGCATAGAAGCAGCCGGCCGAGACCGCCAGACCCGCATCCGCGACCAGGGTCTTGTACATGCGACCATTCGGCGAAGAACCGGCGATCTGGGAGAGAACCTCCAGCGCCTCGGCCTCGCCCGGCCGGGCCGAGCGATAAGATGGGACGACATGGGCATGCGTCAGGCTCGGCTGGCGGACGCGCCGGTCGGCCAGGCGCACGCGCTCGCGCTCGCTGCGCGAAGCGGCCGCGGGACGGCTGCGCGCGGCGATGCGCGGGTTGGCGTCGATCCGCCCGTAGGTCTCCTCGGCGAGGCGGAGAACGGCATCGGGCGCGACGTCGCCGGCGACGACGAGGATGGCGTTGTTCGGGGCATAGTGGCGCCGGTAGAAGGCCAGCGCGTCCTCGCGGTTGAGCTGCCGGATCTCCCGCTCGAACCCGATGATCGGAATGCCGTAGGGGTGCGTCTCGCCCCAGAGCTGGCTCTGCATCCGCTCGCCTAGCCGGGCGCCGGGATCGTTGTCGATGCGCTGGCGCCGCTCCTCGAGCACGACGTCGCGCTCGGGCAGGACGACCTCGTCGGTGAGCACCAGGCCGGTCATCCGGTCCGCCTCGAACTCCATCATCACGGGGAGCTGGTCGCGGACAATCCGCTGGAAGTAGCCGGTGTAGTCATAGGAGGTGAAGGCGTTCTCCTGGCCGCCGGCAGCCGTCACCGCGCGTGAGAACACGTGGATGGGATTGCGCGCCGTTCCCTTGAACAGGAGATGCTCGAGGAAATGGGCGAGCCCCGACTTGCCCGGCTCCTCGTCCGCCGACCCGACCCTGTACCAGAGCATGTGCGTGACGACGGGGATGCGGTGGTCGGGGATGGCGACGACCTCCAGCCCGTTGGCGAGGACGTGCCGGTAGGCGCGTTCGACCGGCACCGAGCCCAGCGACGCCGACGGCATGAGCGCCGGCGCGGCGAGAGCCGCCAGGCCTGTCGTGAACATGCGTCGGGTCATCGGCATCGTACCACCATCGTCGGGGCGTCCTGCCCCATTGAGACACAGAGGCGGCGCGCCTGGCTCATGACAAGCCCGTGAAGGCGGCTCGCCGCCAAAGAAAAGGGCGGCCGAAGCCGCCCTCTGCATGTCGGGTGGTGACCCGGGTTCGTCAATGGCCGACCGCGCCGGCCAGGGCCCGGCCGGACCAGTCGTAGCCCCAGACGTAGATGGCGGCGAAGAGGAACAGCCAGACCACGTCGACGAAGTGCCAGTACCAGGCGGCGGCCTCGAAGCCGAAGTGCTTCTCCGGCGTCAGATGCGTCTCGCGATAGAGGCGCAGCGTGCAGACCAGCAGGAAGATGGTGCCGACGATGACGTGGAAGCCGTGGAAGCCCGTCGCCATGAAGAAGGTGGCGCCGTAGATGTTGCCCGAGAAACCGAAATGGGCGTGGCTGTACTCGTAGGCCTGCAGGCAGGTAAACAGGAAGCCGAGGACGACCGTGAACCACAGGTACATCTTCGCCTGCTCACGCTCGCCGGTGACGATGTGGTGGTGCGCGGCGGTGACCGTGGTGCCGGAGAGCAACAGGACCATGGTTCCCAGCAGCGGAATCTGCAGCGGGTTAAAGGTCTCGATGCCCTTCGGCGGCCAGTGGCCGCCGGTCAGCTCGGTGCGCTGGTACTGGGCGACCTCGCCGGGAAAGAAGGCGGCGTCGAAATAGGCCCAGAACCAGGCGACGAAGAACATCACCTCGGAGGCGATGAACATGATCATGCCGTAGCGCAGGTGCAGGGAGACGACCCGCGTGTGATGACCTTCCTGGCCCTCGCGGATCACGTCCGACCACCAGCCGAACATCGTGTAGAGAACGCCGATGAGGCCGGCGAAGAAAACGACCCAGCCGAGCTGGAGCCCGGCCAGCGGCATGGACTTCATCCACATCACGGCGCCGACGGCCATGACGAAGACCGACATCGAGCCGACGAAGGGCCAGGGGCTGAGCGGCACCAGATGGTAGTCGTGATGTTTGGCGTGGGCCTCGGCCATTGAAGTCTCCGTCTGGCTCTTCGCACCGGTGTCGGCCGGCGCGTCGGTCTGTCAGTTGGTTCGCGATGCCGCGGTGGAACCTGCACCCTGGGCGATGGGCTTCGGGGGCTGGTTCTGGCGGAAGAAGGTGTAGCTGAGCGTGATCGTGTTGGCCGAGCGGGCACCCGGATCATCGACGATCGCCGGATCGACGAAATAGACGACCGTGAACTCGCGGGTCTCGCCGGGCGCCAGGGTCTGCTCCGTGAAGCAGAAGCACTCCAGCTTGTTGAAGAAGCGCCCCGTCTCCGACGGGGCGACATTGTAGGTCGCCATGCCGGTGATCGGTTCGCTCGCGGTGTTGGTGACCTGATAGGTCATGGTGTGGGTCTCGCCCGCCTTGATCGTGTGGCGGGCGGTATCGACCCGGAACCGCCAGGGCAGGCCGGGGCCGATATTGGAATCGAAGCGGATATCGACCGTATGATCGATGATCCGGTCGGCCGGACGCTCGGCACGCATCGTCGTCCCGCCGAAGCCGGTCACGCGGCAAAAGAGATCGTAAAGCGGCACAGCGGCATAGGCAGCGCCGAACATGGTGGCGCCGAACAGAAACGCCGACAGCGCCACCTTCACGTCGCGCTTCCAGGTGCGCGGCGCGGGGGTCTCGGGCGTCATCGGCGTGGCGTCGCTCATCGCGGTCTCACATCGGCCGGTTGAGAATGGCCGGCCCCTTGACCAGGGTGACGACCCAGAACAGCGCGCAGAGCCCGACCAGCGCAAAGGCGATCGCGATGTTGCGCTGGCGCTGGCGCCTCTTTTCCTCGGGGGTGAGGACGATGCCGGTCTTCAGCGGGCGCTCGGTCACGACATCCATCTCCTCAGAACAGCCTCGCCACGACGCCCTGCTCGACAAGGAGCACGGCGAAGAGCGCGAAGAGATAGAGGATGGAGAAGGCGAACATACGGCCGGCGGCCTTGCGGGCGGCGGCGCCCTCGCGGCGTCGGTAGATCTCGCTGGCGAGGACCAGCATGCCGAGACCGCCGACGAGAGCGGTGACGGCATAGGCAGTGCCGGCGAAGCCGAGGAACCACGGCGCCATGCCGACCGGCGCCAGCAGCACGGTGTAGAGCAGGATCTGGCGGCGCGTCTCGTCCTCGCCGCAGACCACCGGCAGCATGGGAATGCCGGCGCGGGCGTAGTCGTCGGATTTCAGCAGCGCCAGCGCCCAGAAGTGCGGCGGCGTCCAGATGAAGATGATGAGGAAGAGAACCACCGGTTCGACCAAGATTCCGCCGGTCACGGCGGCCCAGCCGATCATGGGCGGAAAGGCGCCGGCGGCGCCGCCGATGACGATGTTCTGCGGCGTCCAGCGCTTCAGCCACATGGTGTAGACGACGACGTAGAAGAAGATCGTGAAGGCCAGCAGGCCGGCGGCGAGCCAGTTGGCGACGAGACCGAGAACAAGCACCGAACAGGCGGAGAGGAAGAGGCCGAAGGCGAGTGCCTCGCCCGGCGCCACCCGCCCGGCGGGGATCGGCCGCTTCGCGGTCCGGGCCATCAGCGCGTCGACGTCGGCGTCGTACCACATGTTGAGGGCGCCCGACGCCCCGGCTCCGACGGCGATGCACAGGAGGCTGATCGCCGCGAGCACCGGGTGCAGGGACCCGGGTGCGACAACCAGGCCGGTCAAGGCCGTGAACACGACAAGCGACATGACGCGCGGCTTCAGAAGCGCGATGAAGTCACCCGGTTCAGCCTGGCTGACCAGTGCTCCGCGGTTCATTGCCGTTGTGTCGTCGACCAGGGACAAGGCGAACTCGGATCAGTGTTCGGGGCGAGATCGAAGCCCGGGGCGTCATGCTCCGGGCTTCTGAGTGAGGTGGCCGCAGTTCAGCGGATGCGCGGCAGCTCTTCGAACTGGTGGAAGGGCGGCGGCGAGGAGAGCGTCCACTCGAGCGTGGTGGCGCCTTCGCCCCACGGATTCTCGCCCACCCGCTGCTTCTTCGCGAAGGCATGGACGATGCCGGCGAGGAAGATGACCACGCCCACGGCGGCGATATAGGAACCGATCGAGGAGACGTAATTCCAGGTCGCGAAGGCGTCGGGATAATCGACGTAGCGGCGCGGCATGCCCTGCAGACCGAGGAAGTGCTGCGGGAAGAAGATCAGGTTGACGCCGACGAAGGT
>CAZEZD010000122.1:0-7857 GCA_964516115.1 uncultured Hyphomicrobiales bacterium | reverse complement strand
GCGAAGGGAAAGCCGTAGAGAAAGCGCACATGGGTCGCGCCGATGGTGCCGAGGCGCTCCGTCAGGCTGCGCTGCATGGCGTTGCGCGCCGTCTGGGCAGCGGCCGCGACTACGGTGAACACGGCCCAGAGCCACGGCATGACCAACATCAGCATCTCCCGATGCCCTGCTATCGCGCCCCCCGGCGGCGACGGTCAATCGGGACCGGCGCAGGGCTGCGGTGCTAGCCTTCAGTCACCGTGCTCCCGTCTGGCGCACTGCCGCCACACAGTCCTGCGAGAGCTGCGCCTGATGGGTGCGCAGACATGTCGAGACGCGGGTGGAGTCGCGGCCGGCGTCCGGGCAGCGGCGGTCGAGGTCGGGCTTGCAGGCACGGTAAATCGAGACCCTCTGCGAGAACGACAGGGTCTCGGTCTGGGCGAACGCTGGAAGCGGCGCGAACGCCACGGTGGCCATCAGTAGGATGCGGATCACGAGGCTTCTCCTTTGGCGGGTGGCATGGCGTCTCCCCAGGCCAGACGGCGTGTCAGGCGATGGGCTTCGCGGTCGCGGGTGGCAATGAAGCGCGTCTCGATACCCGCCGGCGTGCACAGGGCATAGTTGGTGCCGGGTTTCCCTGCCCGGGGCGGTCTGAGGATGCGGGCTGCCGCCGGACGGATGCTGATGCCGGGACGCGCGACGACCAGATAGGAGAATGGCTCGTCCTCGAAGGGCACGTCGGCCGATTTCGCGGCTTTGTGCGCCTTCAGGCGCGGCAGGCGTGCGGCGAAATGGCACCAGTCCGGATCGGCCATGGGGCAGGGGCCATCGGCCGGACAGGGGGCGACGATGCGCCCGCCCGCCGAAATGAGCGCTGTGCGGGCTGCCCCCACGACGGCGGAACCGGCCTTCGATCCCGGCTCGACCAGCAACAGGAGGCCGCCGCAACGGGCGTAGAGCTCTGCGGCCTGACGCGATGCTTCCGCGGCGCTCAATTCGTTCAGCGCATAGCTGGCGACCACGAGATCGGCCTTCAGATCGGGAGGAAGGCTCCTGAGATCGGCCCCAATCCACTCCGCGGTCGACAGGACGCCGGTCGCATGGGCCGCCAGGCCCCTGCCGGTCGCGACCATGCCGGGATGGCTGTCGAGAAGCCGGACGGCCTCCAGCGACGGATAGGCCTCGACAGCGGCCCAGGCTGCCGTGCCGGGACCGGAACCGATGTCGAGCAGCGTGCGTGGAACGAAGGCGGCGCGGTTCGACGCTTCCGACAGGGCGTGGGCGCAGGCCGCGAAGGTCGCGGGCATGCGCGCGATGGCATAGGCCGCGACATCGACGGGGGTAGCCAGGCGGGTGCCGCGGCCGGAACGGTAGTCTGCGGACAGGTGCGCGCTCGCAGCCGCGAGGTCCCGGCCGGGAAAGGTGGCGGCAAGCGCCTCCAGCCCGGACCTCAGCGCGGCGGGAAGCTCGCCGCTCAATCCTGCACCGGCACCGTGTAGTTGAGGCCGAGGCGGCCGCCATCGACATAGATGGTCTGGCCGGTGATATAGCTCGACGCGTCGGAGGCGAGGAAGACGGCGACGCGGGCGATCTCGTCGGGTTCACCGAGGCGGCGCAGCGGCGTGCGCGAGAACAGCCGGTGACGGGCGGCCTTGTCGGTGTTCACGCTCGCCAGCATCTCGGTGGCGATCGAGCCGGGACCGATGGCGTTGACGCGGATGCCGTGTTCGGACAGCCCCAACGCCATGACATTGGTGAGCTGGCTGACGCCACCTTTCGAGACGCAGTAGGGGATCTGGTTGACGATGGCGAGCCGGGCGTTGACCGAGCTCATGTTGACGATGGCACCGGGCGCCTTGCCGGCCTTCACCTGCTCCACCATGAGGCGGGCGACCGCCTGGCCGACCAGGAAGGAGCCCTTCAGGTTGACGCGCAGCACCTTGTCGAAGTCGGCTTCGGCAAGATCGAGGAACTCGGACGTATGAACGATGCCGGCATTGTTGATGAGGATGTCGACGTCGCCGGTGAAGGCCTTGCGGGCGCCCTCGACGAGGTTCGCCACGGATGCCGCATCACCGACGTCTGCCGCGATGAAGGCGGTCTTGCCCGACTTTCCGAGCTCGTCGGCCGTCGCCTTGCCCGCCTCGGCGACGATGTCGGACAGAACCACACTCGCCCCCTCGGCGACGAAGCGCTGGGCGATCGCCTTGCCGATGCCGCGCGCGGCCCCCGTGACGATGGCAACCTTGCCGTCGAGTGCGCCCATGGTGATCTCCTGTGATCGGGTTCGTGCGTGCTTCTAGACCAGAACGTCGGACGGCGGGAGAGGCGGTGCGCATGGCCGACGGCGCGGCCCCGTCCGGCGGTCGGGACTCGGAACCGTCAGTCGACCTTCGTTCTCAGAATCGCCAGGGCCAGAGCCTGGGCACGCGGCACGATGCTGTCGATCTCCAGATACTCCTCCACCGTATGGGCATTGCCGCCGACCGGGCCCACACCGCAGATGGTCGGCGTACCGACACTCGCGGTAAAGCCGGAATCGGCGCAGCCGCCCGAGAACTCGCCATCGAGATTGGGCAGCCCCGCGTCACGCGCCGCGGACTGATAGGCCGTGAAGATCGCCTTCGCCTCCGGCGTCTGCACCACGGGCAGGAACTCGCCCTTGATCTCCAGCTTCGCGGTGGTGCCCGCGACGGTCGGCGTATCGATGATGCGGCGAATGGCATCGAGGGTCCGGGCGCGGTCGGCGGGGTCGATGTAGCGCAGGTCGATCTGCCCCTCCGCGTGCGGAGCGGTCGTGTTGACCGACTGCCCGCCCGAGACGAGGCCGACATTCAGCGTGATCCCCTTGTCGAGATCGGTGAGCGCATGGATCTGAACAATCTTGTGAGCAAGCTCGCCGATAGCACTGATGCCGCTTGTGAAATTACCTCCGGAGTGAGCCGCTTTCCCATAGACGTCGAAGCGCATGAAGACACCGCCCTTGCGCCCTGTGGTGACATTGCCTGTGGGCCGTCCTGGCTCCGAATTATAGACGGCCCGCGACGCCCGGCCTTCGCGCTCGATGATGGGGCGCGACGAGGGTGACGCGATTTCCTCATCGGACGTGATGAGGACCCTGATGGGGCACGGCGCGCCACCCAGCGCCTTGAAGGCGGCGGCGACGAAGACGTTCATCACGAGACCACCCTTCATGTCCGCGACTCCCGGTCCGTAGGCCCGGTCGCCCTCGATGCTGAAGGGGCGTCTTGAGATTTCGCCTTTGGGAAACACCGTATCCCTATGACCCATTAGCAGAATGGGCTTCTCGTTTGATCCAGGTTCCGTCACCAGTGCGTGGATGGCGTCGCCGTACACCTCGTGATGTTCGCGCCAGGCGGAAATGCCGTGCTCCTCGAAGAAGCGCTCGAAGCGCGCGCCGACCGCGTCCACCCCGGCCTTGTCATAGGACCCGGAATCGATGTCGACCACCTCGCGCAGCAGCTCGACCATCGCGTCCTTGTGCGCGGCCAGCCACTCGGTGATGCGGGTTTCGGTCGTCTCGGCCATGGCGGTCTCCCCCGGGGCGTCGGCCCCTGAACATTGAGGTTCATTCTTCACGTGTCGCTGCGGCCGAGGCAATCGGTCTGCGACATGCTGACCATGCCGACCGCGTGTGCCGGGCGCGGCATCTCTTGCGCCGACCCTGCCGCTTCGGTAAGCCTCGCCGGTCCTGTCGCGGCGGAGCCCCATGACGAAACGCATCGCGCTCTACACGGGTTCGTTCGATCCGGTCACCAACGGCCATCTCGACGTCATCCGCCATGCCTGCCGCCTCGCCGACGAACTGGTGGTCGGGGTCGGCGTCCATCCCGGAAAGGCGCCGATGTTCAGCGCCGAAGAACGTCTCGCCCTCCTCGACGCCGTGTGCGCGCCTATCGCCGCCGAGGAGGACTGCCTGTTCCGGACCGTCACCTTCGACGACCTTGCGGTCTGGGCGGCCCAGCGCGTCGGTGCGAGCCTGTTCATCCGCGGCCTGCGCGACGGCACCGACCTCGACTACGAGATGCAGATGGCCGGCATGAATGCTGTCATGGCGCCGGGCGTGCAGACGATCTTTCTGCCGGCCTCGCCCACGGTTCGCCCCATCACCGCCACGCTCGTCCGCCAGATCGCCATGATGGGAGGCGACGTGACCTCCTTCGTGCCCCCCGCCGTGGCCGAGGCGCTCGGCGCCAAGGTCAAGCGCCGCGCCTGATCCCGCGCGGTCCCGTTCTAACCGGAGAATCCCCTTTGCAGCGCCGCACCTTCCTCGCCAGCTCGCTGGCTCTTGCCGCCGCCGGCCCCGCCGCCGCCCAGGCGATCCGCCTGCCGGCGGGCGCCGATCCCGAAAACACGCTCGTCATCGAGCTGAAGGACGGGCCGGTCATCATCCGCCTGCGGCCGGACCTTGCCCCCAAGCATGTCGAGCGCATCAAGATCCTGGCCCGTCAGGGCTTCTACAACGGCATCGTCTTTCACCGCGTCATCGAGGGCTTCATGGCCCAGACCGGCGATCCGCAAGGAACCGGCATGGGTGGCTCGCCGCTGCCGAACCTGCCGGCCGAGTTCTCGCGCGAGCCCTTCGTGCGCGGCACGCTCGGCATGGCCCGCTCGCAGAGCCCGAACTCGGCCAACTCCCAGTTCTTCATCATGTTCGCCGAGGGCTCGTTCCTGAACGGCCAGTATACGGTTTTCGGCAACGTCGTCTCCGGCATGGAGGCGGTCGACAAGATCAAGCGCGGCAATCCGGCCGCCAACGGCACCGTCGCGCAGCCGGACCGCATGGTCCGCGTCCGCGTCGCCGCCGACATCCGCTGACGCCGATATCCAACGACAACCACCAAGGAGGCCACCATGGCCCTCGACGCAGAAAACACCCTGATCCTGGAAACGACCAAGGGTCGTGTCGTCATCGCCATGCGCCCGGACCTGGCGCCCGGCCATGTCGACCACATCAAGAAGCTCGTCCGCGAGGGCTTCTATGACGGAATCGTCTTCCACCGTGTCATCGACGGCTTCATGGCCCAGACCGGCTGCCCGCACGGCACCGGCACCGGCGGCTCGAAGTACCCGGACCTCAAGGCCGAGTTCAACGCCGAGCCGCATGTGCGCGGGACGACGTCCATGGCCCGCGCCCAGAACCTCAATTCCGCCAATTCGCAGTTCTTCATCTGCTTCGATGACGCCCGCTTCCTCGACAAGCAATACACGGTCTGGGGCAAGGTCGTCGAAGGCATGGACAACGTCGACGGGATCAAGCGCGGCGAGCCCGTGCGGGATCCCGACAAGATCGTCGTGGCCAAGATCGCCGCCGACGACCTGGCGACCTATGGCGACGTCATCGCCAAGCTCTGATCCCCTGTGATAGGGAGCGCGGCGCCCGGAGCGATCCGGGCGCCGTTTCTTTTTGCTGGAAGCCCGATCGCCCCAGACCATGCGCGTCGACCTCTTCGATTTCGACCTGCCGCCCGACCGGATCGCGCTGAGGCCCGCGAGCCCGCGCGATGCCGCACGCCTCATGGTGGTGCGGCCGGGCGAGGGAATCGAGGATCGCGTCGTGCGCGACCTGCCAGAGCTTCTGCAGCCGGGCGATGCCCTCGTCTTCAACGACACGCGCGTCATCCCGGCGCAGCTTGAGGGTATCCGCGAGCGGGCGGGGCAGGTGGCCTCGGTTTCCGCGACCCTGCACCGGCGGCTCGGCGACAACCGCTGGCTCGCCTTCGTCAGGGGCGCGAAGAAGCTGCAGCCCGGCGACCTCGTCCGCTTCGGCGAGACGCCCGAGGCCTGCCTGCTTTCCGGCATCCACGCCACGGTGGTCTCCAAGAACGACGACGGCGTCGTGCTGGAGTTCGAGTTCGCCGGAGCCTATCTCGACGAGGCCATCGCCCGCGTTGGCCATATCCCGCTGCCGCCCTATATCGCCTCGAAGCGGCCGGAGGACGCGCAGGATCGCGCCGACTACCAGACGGTCTATGCGCGGGACGAGGGCTCGGTGGCCGCACCCACAGCCGGCCTGCATTTCACCCCGGAGCTACTGGATCGGCTGCGCGCGCGGGGCGTGGGCCTGCATTTCGTGACGCTCCACGTCGGGGCCGGTACCTTCCTGCCCGTGAAGAGCGACGACACGGCGGACCACCGGATGCATCCTGAATACGGATGGGTGGCGGCCGAGACGGCCGCAGCCCTCAATGCGGTGCGCGCGTCCGGTGGGCGCATCGTCGCGGTGGGGACCACCTCGCTGCGGCTTCTGGAAAGTTCCGCGACCGAGGATGGCACGATCCGGCCCTTCGCCGCAGAAACATCCATCTTCATCACACCGGGCTACCGGTTCCGGGCCGTCGATATCCTGATGACCAATTTCCACCTGCCGCGCTCGACCCTGTTCATGCTGGTCTCGGCCTTTGCAGGGCTCGAGACCATGCGGGCGGCCTATGAGCAGGCCATCGCCACTGGATACCGCTTTTACTCCTATGGCGACGGTTCGCTTCTCTTCCGCGAGGATGCGCGATGACCGGCTTCTCCTTCGCGATCCAGGCCCGCGACGGCGCGGCGCGCACCGGTATCGTCTCGACGCCGCGCGGCGCCATCCGTACGCCCGCCTTCATGCCAGTCGGCACGCAGGCGACGGTCAAGGCCATGTACATGGATCAGGTGAAGGCGCTCGGCGCCGACGTGATCCTCGGCAACACCTACCATCTGATGCTGCGCCCCGGCGCCGAACGCATTGCGAAACTCGGCGGCCTGCACCGCTTCGGCGGCTGGTCCGGGCCGATACTGACCGATTCCGGCGGGTTTCAGGTCATGTCGCTCGCCAAGTTGCGCAAGCTCACGGAGCAGGGCGTGACCTTTTCAAGCCATGTGGACGGCACGCGCTTCGAACTGACGCCGGAGCGCTCGGTGGAGATCCAGGGCCTGCTCGGCGCCGACATCCAGATGCAACTCGACGAGTGCGTTGCGCTGCCGAACGAGCGCGCCGCCATCGACAGGGCCATGCAGCTGTCGCTGCGCTGGGCCGAGCGGTCGAAGCGCGCGTTTGAGGTGCAGCCGGCGGGCAGGGCGCTCTTCGGCATCGTGCAGGGCGGCGACCAGCCGGACATGCGCATCGCCAGCGCGAAGGCTCTCGCGGCCATGGACTTCCCCGGCTATTCCATCGGCGGCCTTGCCGTCGGCGAGCCGCAGGAGGTCATGCTGGCGATGATCGAGGAGGTCATGCCGCACCTTCCGGACGAGAAGCCGCACTATCTGATGGGCGTCGGCACGCCGGACGATCTGCTGGCGGCCGTAGCGCGCGGGGTCGACATGTTCGACTGCGTCATGCCGACCCGCAACGGCCGTCACGGGCAGGCTTTCTCTCGCTTCGGCCGGATCAACTTCCGCAACGCCCGCCACGCCGAGGACCCGCGCCCGCTGGACGAAGCCTCGTCCTGCCCCGCGGCCCACGATTATTCGCGCGCCTACCTGCATCACCTCGTCCGCACCGAGGAGATGCTCGGCTCCATGCTGATCACCTGGATCAACCTCGCCTATTACCAGGACCTGATGGCCGGCGCCCGCACGGCGATCGCCGAGGGCCGCTACGCCGACTATGTCGCCGAGGTGAGGGAGGGCTGGGTGAGGGGCGATATCGACCCCTGGACCGGTTGAGCCTGCTCGCGCTCCGGTCCCTCTAATCGATCGTGAAATCCGAGGCCTTCCACGGCACCTTCGGATATTGCGGGTTCATGGTCTCCAGCGTGTCGCGCACGATCGCCGCGATGATGGCGTTGCGCGCCCATTTGCGGTCAGCCGGCACGATGTGCCACGGCGCATGCTCGGTGGAGCAGCGGGTGAGGGCGGTCTCATAGGCCTTCTGGAACG
>CAZEZD010000121.1:0-7867 GCA_964516115.1 uncultured Hyphomicrobiales bacterium | reverse complement strand
CGCGTCGAGCCGCGAATCGCCCCGGCGGGCATGGGCATAGGCTTCCGCAAGATCGGGATGGGGCGTTGCCTTCCAGGCGGCCTCGATGACGCGCGAGGCCTTGCGGGTATCGCCGTCAGCGGCGAGGAGCCGGCCGGCCACAGCCGCCGCCGGCACGAGGCTGGGCGCCAGCCCATGCGCCTCGACGGCGAGCGCCTTGGCGGCCGCGGGGTCGTGATCCTCGAGCGCCACGGCCTTGGCAGTGAGAAGCACCGCGCGCCGGCGCTTCGCCTGCTCCTTGTCGATGACGCGCGCCGCATACTGCTTCTCGACGCTGGCGAGCGCGCCATCCCAGTCGCCGCCGAGCGTCTGGCTCTCGAGGACAGCCTGTCCGGCCCAGCCGGCGGAGGGCGATTCCTTCACGGCCTCCTCGGCGATGGCGCGCGCGGCAACCGGATCGGCGCGGCGCTGTGCCTCGACGTAAAGGCCGCGCAGGCCGAGGAGCTTCGTCTCCGGGCCGCCCAGCATGGCACGGAAGGCCTGTTCGGCGGCATTGCGGTCGCCGGCGAGCTGGGCCGTCTGCGCCCTCAGCAGAAGGGTCAGCGGCTGGCCGGGAGCAAACTTTTCGGCCTCTGCGGCGAGCTGTTCCGCCGCCCGGCGGTCACCGGCGCCGATGGCGACGATGCCGCGACTGACGGCCTCGCGCCCTTTCCTCTCGCGCCGCCGCCGCATGGCGCGTGCGGCGAGGGCCGGGCTGGCGATGAGCCATTTGACGAAGCCGATCAGCGCCATGGCGGCGGCGGCGGCCACCAGCAGGCCGATGATGCCGGTGAGTACCTCGAACTCGATCTGCCGGCCGAGCCAGAGGACCGACACGGTTCCCGGCTGGTCGGCGAGCCAGGAGGCCCCGAAGGCGAGGGCGGCGAGCAGCAGGAGGAAGAGAACGACGCGAACCATGATGTTCTCCTCAGCCGCCGGTCAGGGCGGCGGTTGCCTCGAGGGTCAGGCGTCCCAGCGTCGCCTCGGCCGCGACCCGCGTCCGTGCCTCGGCCGCCCAGCTGGCGGCGAGGGCTCGGACAGGTTCGGGCAGGCGGTCGAGGTCGGCCAAAGCGCCGGCGATGTCGCCGCGCTTCAGTTTCGCGTCCATCCGGGCGACGGCGGTTGGAACGTCGTCGCCGGCCGCCTCGCCGACCGGGCGGATGCGCACGAGATTCTGCGCCGTCGTCGAGAGCCGGTCGAGCAGCGTACCGTCGGTCGCCCGGGGCGGGGCGGCCCGCAGGAGGGCGGGCATGAGGAGCGAGAAGCGCTGGGCGAGAACCGCCGGCGTCGGCAGGCCGCGCTCGGCATGGGTCTCGAGGCTGCGGGCGGCTTCCGCCGGCAGGCCGAGCGCCGCCGTTGCCTTCAGCTCGGACGCGAAGGGCTGGCCACGATCGACCGCTCCGCGCAGCGATGACAGGCCGACGACGAGGGCGGCGCGGCGGCCGGCATCGCCGGCCTGCGTCCGGGCGGTCTCGAGCGCCGTGACCTTCTCCGCGAGGGCGCGAGTGGCGGTCGCTGCAGCCTTGATCTCTTCATCCAGCGCGCGGATGCGCCCGGTCGCGGCATCGACGCGGGCCGCCTGGGGCGCGAGGAGGGCCGCGACCCGCGCCTCCACGGCGGTCAGGTCGACGGCAGGCGCAGCAGACGGTGCTGGCGTGGCCGGCGCCGCCGTGCGCTGGGTTGCAGCAATGGCCTCGACAGCGACCTTGAGCGCGTCGATCTCAGACTTCAGCGGCGAGAGGTCGACGGGCGGCTGCTGTAGGGCGCCGGGAGCGGTGGGGGGGGCAGGACGCCTTTCGACCGCAGCAAGGCGGCCTTCGAGGCTGGTGCGCGCCGTGTCGAGTGCCTCGATCCGGCGGGTCAGGGGAGCCAGATCAACCGTGGGCGGGGAAGGCGCAGCCGGACGCGCGGCGATCTGGCGCATCTGGCCGTCAAGGGCGGCGAGCTTCTGTTCGAGCGCCGCCGTGTCCTGCCGGACCGCGCCCGGCCAGTAACCGCCCAGCTGGGCGGCGAGGCCGAGGCCGCCGGTGAGCAGGGCGCCGATAAGACCAGCCGCGGCCAGCCGGCCGAAACCGCTGCCAGCTGGAGGAGGCACCACCGGCTGGGGATCCTCGCGATAGTCGGTTTGCGGCTGGGGTGCGGGCTGTTCGCTCCTGGCGGATGAAACGTCTGCGGCGGCTGCGGCCGCGCGGGTGGTGTCGGCGGATGTCTCGCGGGAGGACGCGGGTTCGGGCCCGGTTGTCGTCAGCGCGACAGGTTCGCCCGCGCCGGAGCCCGCCGTCTCCGGTGCGTTCGTCGCGTCCCCGGGCGAAGGGCTGTTCGCCTCCTCGCTGGAGGCGGGGGTCACCGGGATCGATTCGACCGTGTCCGACGGGCCGGACCCGCCAGGGTTTGCCTCCCCGGTTACCTCGGAAGAGGCCGGAGTGGTCTCCGACGCCGGGTCCGCCGCGGGGGTCGGTTCGATCTCCCGAGCCTCGAGCGTAATCGTCGGGGCCTTGCCGCGACGTTTCGGCTTCAACTCGTCGGTCGGGCGGTCGTCACTGGCCATCCATCGTCTCCCGCTTGCCCCGTCTGTGAGGTCTAGCGCGCGGGAGCGTCCTGCCGCAACCCGATTGAGGTCGCAAGGACGGCCAGCAGCGAGGCCTCGTCGGGGCGGACTGCCGAAACGACGCGTGGCGCGGCGAGAGGTTCCAGCGCCGCGGCGACGGCCGGCGAGAGGCAGGCATGGAGCGGATGCCGGGCGACCCCGGAGAGACCCGCGGCGCTGACGAGATCGGCGAAGACCCGCGCTGAACGCGGCGAATAGTGGAGGACCGCGTCGATTGTTCCCGCTTCAAGGGCCTGTCGCGCTGCCTGAAGAAGCGTGCTTGCGGCGACCATGCGGTAGATACTCGGGCTGACGACGGTCAGGCCGCAGCCGGCGAGCGCGGCGGCAAGGTCCCCGGCCCGCTCTTCTCCCCCCGGATGCAGAAGGGTCGCCCCCGCAGGGAGCCGCTCCTCGTGGATGAGGCGGACGAGCGCCTCGATGTCGCCGGCCGCCGACCGGACGTCCGTGAAGCCGGCATCGCGCAGCATCGCCGCCGTGCGGTCGCCGACGGCGAAGACCGGACGCGGCCGGAGCGCGGCGCGCCACCCTTCCGGCATCATCGCGACGGTGCGCGGGCTGGTGACGGCCATGGCCGCGGCGCGTGCCACATCGATGTCGACGGGCAATGGTTCGGGCGCAAAGTGCGGGGCGACGAGGGCCTCATGGCCGAGATCGGCCAGCTTAGCCGCAGTCCGGCCCGCCTCCGGCTCCGCCCGTGTCACCAGGACCCGCATCAGGCCGGGCCAAAGAAGCCGCCGCCGCCCAGGGCCTTGAGCTCGGCACCGGCATCGCGGCCGAGCGCGACGGCGTCGGCGCGCGACCCCTTTCGCCGCGTCACATGGCTTTCGCTGCCGTCGGGGCGCAGGATCTCCCCGGTGAACGACAGGGTATCTCCCTCAAGGGTCGCGAGGCCTCCGATCGGCGTGCGGCAGGATCCGTCGAGCACAGCGAGGAAGGCGCGCTCGGCCGCGAGAGCGGTCGCGGTGTCCGGATGATCGAGAGGCGCCAGCAGGTCGAGGGTGCGCTGGTCGCCCAGCCGCGCCTCGATGCCGATGGCGCCCTGTCCGACGGCCGGCAGGAAGCGGTCTGTCGCGACGATTTCGGTCACTTCGGTCGCGATGCCGAGGCGCTTCAGGCCGGCCATGGCGAGCATGGTGCCGGCAACCTCGCCGGCGTTGAGCTTGGCCATGCGCGTCTGGACGTTGCCGCGAAAGGTGATCACCTGGAGGTCCGGCCGCTCGCGCCGGAGCTGGGCCTGGCGGCGCAGCGAGGAGGAGCCGACCAGGGCGCCTTTCGCCAAGCCGGCGATGGTCGGGGAGGTGCGGCCGATGAAGCCGTCGCGCACGTCCTCGCGCGCGAGAAAGGCGACGAGCCCGAGCCCCTCGGGAAGCGTCGTCGGCATGTCCTTGGACGAGTGGACCGCGAGATCGATGCGGCCATCGATCAGCGCCTCCTCGATCTCCTTGGTGAAGAGCCCCTTGCCGCCGGCTTCCGACAACGGCCGATCCTGGATGGCGTCGCCGCTGGTCTTGATGACTTCCACGGCGATGTCCTCCTCGCCGACGCCATGGGCGCGGGCGAGAAGACCGCGCACCTGATGGGCCTGGGCGAGAGCGAGGGCCGAGCCGCGGGTGCCGATGCGGAGGAAGGGCGATTGCGCCATGGGAAGGTCCGGTGATACGCGAAGCGCGCGATCATAGCGACGGATCGGCGGACCGGAAGTCCCGTCGTGCCGACGGCGGGGGATGGACTTCATGCTGGTTCTCGGGATCGAGACCACCTGCGACGAGACGGCGGCCTCCGTCGTTCGCGTCGACGCCGACGGGCGCGGCACGATCCTGTCCAATGTGGTGCGCTCGCAGATCGAGGAGCATGCGCCCTATGGCGGCGTGGTGCCGGAGATCGCGGCGCGCGCCCATGTCGAGATCGTCGACCGCGTCACCGCGCAGGCGCTGCGCGAGGCCGGCATTGTCGCAGGCGATCTCGATGCCATTGCCGCCGCGGGCGGGCCGGGACTGGTGGGTGGCGTTCTCGTCGGCCTCACCACCGCCAAGGCCATGGCGCTGGTGCTCGGCAAGCCCCTCGTCGCCGTCAACCATCTGGAGGCCCATGCCCTGACGGCCCGCCTCACCGACAATGTGGCCTTTCCCTATCTCCTGCTGCTTGTCTCCGGCGGGCATACCCAACTCCTCGCCGTCAACGGCGTCGGCGACTATGCCAAGCTTGGCACAACCATCGACGATGCCATCGGCGAGGCCTTCGACAAGGTGGCGAAGCTCCTCGGCCTCGCCTATCCCGGCGGTCCCGAAGTCGAGCGCCGCGCCATGGCGGGTGATTGTCGCCGCTTCGCCTTTCCCCGCCCGCTGACCGGCCGGCCGGAGCCCGACTTCTCGCTGTCCGGACTGAAGACGGCCGTGCGGCTGAAGGTGGAGGACCTCCGCGCCGCATCAGGCGCGCTCACCGGCCAGGACGTCGCCGATGTCTGCGCCTCCTTCCAGGCTGCGGTGGCCGACATGGTGGCCGACCGCTGCAAGGTCGCTATCCGCCTGTTCCGGGAGCGCTATGGCGCGCCCACCGCGCTGGTGGTGGCCGGCGGTGTCGGTGCCAACCAGACCCTGAAGGCCGTATTGCAGAGGACGGCGGATGCGGCCGGCTTGCCTCTCGTCGTGCCGCCGCCGAAGCTGTGCACGGACAACGGGGCGATGATCGCATGGGCAGGCGCCGAGCGGCTGAAGCTGGGTTTCAGCGATCCGTTCGACATTGCGCCACGCGCCCGCTGGCCGCTCGACGCGGGGGCTGCGACCATCGGCTCGGGGCGGCTGGGCGCCAAGGCGTGAACGGAGCTAAGGCATGACGCAGGACGATCCCCTCGCCGTTCTCGGCGCCGGCGCTTTCGGCACGGCGCTCGCCAACGTCGCGGCGCGCGCCGGACGGCGGGTGACGCTGTGGGCGCGCGAGGCGGCGGTCGTTGCCGAGGTCAATACGCGCCGCACCAATGCGCGCCGGCTCCCCGGGGCGATGATCCACGAGCGGGTCATCGCCACGGCTTCGCTGGAGGAGGCGGCCGGCGCCGGGATGGTGCTGGCCGTGGTTCCGGCGCAGGCGCTGCGCGAGGTGACGCGGTCCATCGCGCCTTGGCTTCGTCCGGGAACCGCCTTCGTCATCTGCGCCAAGGGAATCGAGCGCGGCTCGGGCCGGTTCATGTCGGAGATCGTCGCGGAGGAGGCTCCGGCGGCGGTTCCGGCGATCCTGTCGGGGCCGAGCTTTGCCGCCGATATCGACCGCGGCCTGCCGACCGCCGTGACAGTCGCCGCCCGCGAGGAAACGGAAGCACGGCGCATCGCCGCGGCGCTCGGCTCCCCGGCCTTCCGCCTCTATCACACCACCGATCTGCGCGGCGTCGAGATCGGCGGCGCCACCAAGAACGTGCTCGCCATCGCCGCCGGCATCGTCGCTGGCCGCCGCCTTGGGGCGAGCGCCACGGCCGCGATCACGGCGCGCGGTTTCGCGGAGCTGTCGCGGTTCGGGGCGCATTTCGGCGCGAAGCCGCAGACGTTGATGGGCCTGTCCGGCCTCGGCGACCTCATCCTCAGCTGCGCCAGCGTGCAGTCGCGCAATTTCGCCCTCGGCCATGCGCTTGGAGAGGGCAAGGGCCTCGACCTCGTCTCCGGCAAGGGGGCGCTTGCGGAAGGCGCCCTGACTGCCGAGATACTGGTGGAGAAGGCCCGCGAGGCCGGTGTCGACATGCCGATCTCGGAGGCCGTCGATGCGGTTCTCGGCGGCATCATCGACGTCGACCAGGCGATCGTGCAGCTGATGGCGCGTCCGCAGCGGGCGGAATGAATTCGAGCGAACGGGACGGGGTTCAACGATGACCAATTTCTTCGACAAGCTGGCGCGCGGCGTCGAGGCGGCGACCAAGGCGATGGGCTCCGATCTGGTGGCCGAGACCCACCCCTTCGACCTGACCCACTCGGTGGTCTTCCCGGTCGCCAAGCTGATGAAGCGGCGCACCGGCGGCGAGCCGATCGTCGTGGTCGAACTCTCCGACAGCAAGACGACGATGACGCTCGCGGAGTTCGACCGCTTCGTCACCGAGATCGACGCTTTCCGCAAGCTCATCCCGACGGCCTCCGGCGCGCCGAAGATCGAGGGCGAGTGAATGGCGCACTGGCTCTACAAGTCCGAGCCCTTCAAGTGGTCCTGGGACCAGCAGGTGAAGGCCGGCGCCAAGGGCACCTTCTGGGACGGCGTGCGCAACCATGCCGCCAAGCTCAACCTGATGCGGATGAAGACGGGCGATCGCGGCTTCTTCTATCATTCCAACGAGGGCAAGGAGATCGTCGGCATCGTCGAGGTGATCCGCGAGGCCTACCCCGATCCGACGGCCGAGGCCGGCGAACCCTGGGTTGTGGTCGACATCAAGGCGGTGAAGCCTTTGAGGGCGCCGGTCAGCCTCGAGGCGGTGAAGCACGAGCCCAAGCTCGCCGACATGGCGCTGCTGAAGCTGTCGCGGCTCTCCGTGCAGCCGGTCACCGATGCGGAATGGGCCATCGTCTGCGCCATGGGCGGGATCGATCCGTGACATCCCGGCGCGACCTGCGCTGAGCGCCGATCACCGCTTCGACGTGGCGGGTTCGCAAGTCTCGCCAAGCCGACTACAATCGGCGAAACGCCGTTTCGTGAAGGCTCCACCCATGTCCCAGCCCACCGCGCCGCGCGGCCCCCTCGCCGGCATCCGCATCCTCGATCTCACCGCCGTCATCCTCGGGCCCTATGCCACGATGCTGCTCGGCGACATGGGGGCGGAGATCATCAAGGTGGAGAGCCCGGGCGAGGGCGGCGGCGACATCATGCGCTGGCCGGGCTCGTGGCCGGCCGAGGCCGGCGCCGGCATGGGCCCGCTATTCATGATGTACAACAAGAACAAGAAGTCGGTGGCGCTCGACCTGAAGCGCCGCGAGGATCAGGAAGCCTGCATCGCGCTGGCGAAGACCTGCGACGTCGTCTGCTCCAACATGCGGATGGACACCGCGGCACGCCTGAAGATGGACTACGACAGTCTGAAGGCGCGGATTCCGAACCTCATCTACATCCATGCCGCCGGCTTCGGCGCCGAGGGTCCCTATGCCGGCCGCCCGGCCTACGACGACCTGATCCAGGGCATTTCGGGCGGCGCCGACATCCTCCCCCGCGTCGACGGCAATCCGGCGCCGCGCTACCTGCCGACGCTGGCCGCCGACAAGACGGTCGGCCTGTTCA
>CAZEZD010000120.1:5166-7913 GCA_964516115.1 uncultured Hyphomicrobiales bacterium | reverse complement strand
GCCGCTATCCGCACGAACTCTCCGGCGGCCAGCGCCAGCGCATCAACATCGCCCGCGCCCTCGCCCTTCAGCCGAAGGTCGTCATCCTCGACGAAGCGGTCTCCGCCCTCGACAAGTCGGTGGAGGCGCAGGTGCTCAACCTCCTTCTCGACCTGAAGGAGGAGTTCAAGCTCACCTACATCTTCATCTCCCACGATCTCCACGTGGTCCGCTACATGTCCGACCGGGTCATGGTCATGTACCTCGGCAAGGTCGCCGAGATCGGCCCGTCGGAAGCGATCTTCGACGACCCGTTCCACCCCTATTCCGGCGCCCTCACCCGCTCCATGCCGACCATGGACCCGGACAACCGGACCGAGCAGGCGCCGCTCTTCGGCGATCCGCCGAACCCCATCGACCCGCCGCCCGGCTGTCGCTTCCACACCCGCTGCACCTTCGCCGAGGGTGTCTGCTCCCAGCGGGAGCCGGTGCTGACGCGCGCCGCGGCCCTGCATGACGTCGCCTGCCTGAGGTCCGAGCCCGGCTCCGGCCACAGCATGGCGCCCGCCTCCGCGGCTGCGGCGTGAGGAGGACGGACAGATGCTGACAGCCCCACCGCTCGTCGATATCCGCAATCTCAAGGTCACCTTTACCGGCGGTCCGAAGCCGATCTGCGCCATCAACGGCGTCGACCTCTCGCTCGACCGCGGCGAAACCCTCGCCATCCTCGGTGAATCCGGCTCCGGCAAGTCGGTGACGCTGCGCGCTATGCTCCGCCTCAATCCGGAAAAGCGCACGAAGATCGAGGGCGCCATCACCGTCGCCGGCAAGGACGTGCTGGCGCTGGGACCGAAGGACCTGCAGGCCTTCCGCGGCCGCGATGTCTCGATGATCTTCCAGGAGCCGGCCCTCGCCCTCGATCCCGTCTATACCCTCGGCCACCAGATCGCCGAGACCATCGTCAAGCATGACGGCGGCTCGTGGGACGACGCGATGAAGCGGGCGCTCGACCTCTTCGAGCGGGTCCGAATTCCCTCGCCCGAGCGTCGCCTCGGCAACTACCCCCACGAGATGTCCGGCGGCATGCGGCAGCGGGCGATGATCGCCCTGGCGCTGGCCTGCAATCCCAAGGTGCTGCTCGCCGACGAGCCGACCACCGCCCTCGACGCCACCGTGCAGATCCAGATCCTCCTGCTGATCCGCGAACTGCAGCGCGAGTTCGGCATCGCGGTGATCTTCGTGACCCACGACATCGGCGTGGCCGTCGAGGTCGCCGACCGCGTCGCCGTCATGTATGGCGGGCGCATCGTCGAGACCGGGCCGATCCGCGACATCCTGCGCAGCCCCCGCCACCCCTATACGATCGGCCTGATGAAGAGCCGGGCCCACGACGCCATGACCAAGGGCACCCGCCTCGACGCCATTCCCGGCTCACCGCCCGACCTCGCCAACCTGCCGCCCGGCTGCTCCTTCGCGCCGCGCTGCAAGCTGGCGCTGCCGTCCTGCACCGAGGCGACGCCCGAGCCGGTGGCGGTCGGCGCGGGCCACGAGGCGCGCTGCTTCCGGACGGAGGCGACCGCGCCGGTGGCGGCGTGAGAGGGTAGCCCTTGTTCTATATACCCCAATGGGGTACATTAAATCGTGCCAGATCAGATCATGCTGACGGTGGTCGAGACGCCCGGCTACCTGCGCCGTGCGGAAGGACTTCTGGATGCGGACGAACGGGCGAAGGTCATCGATATGGTGGCCGCGTCACCCGCCGCAGGTGATCTGATTCAGGGCACGGGCGGCTTGCGGAAGGTCCGGATTGCACTGTCCGGCCGCGGCAAGAGCGGAGGAGCGCGCCTGATAACATTCTTCCACGACCTGGCGATGCCGGTGTTCCTCATCACCATCTAAGGGAAGAGCGAACAGGACGACCTGACAGCCGAGCAGAGGCGGCAGGCGAGGACTCTGACGGACGCCATCCGCGCGCAATATGGACGATGATGATGGGAAATGTGTTTGACGGAATCATCGAAGGCCTGGAACAGGCGCTCGACCACGCCCGGGGGCGCACCGTCCCCGGTTTGCGCGAACACCAGGTCGCGAGCAGCCTGGTCTCGGAGGCCCGTGAGCGCGCCGGTCTGACCCAGGCTGAAATGGCGACGGTCCTCGGCGCTTCGCTCGGTACGGTCCGCAAATGGGAACGCGGCGAGCGCCAGCCCTCAGGCGCAGCGAGGACGCTTGTGCGGATCATGCACGCCGACCCGGACATCGTTTTGAAGGCGGCCGGTTGGACGACGCCGGCTGAGAACGCCCCCGCAGGCCGACGCCGCTCCAAACCGCGTCGCAAGGCCCGATAGAGTTGCCAGTCTCCGCCATGCACCTGACCATCGTCAACCCGAACACCACCGCCTCCATGACCCGCACCATCGGGGAGGCTGCGCGCGCCGTCGCAGGCCCCGGCACCGTGGTCGAGGCCGTCAACCCCGACAGCGGGCCGGTCTCGATCGAGGGCTACTATGACGAGGTCTATTCCATCCCCGGCATGCTGGCGGAGATGCGCGCAAGGCCCCATGCGGATGCCTTCGTCATCGCCTGTTTCGACGATACCGGCCTCGACGCCGCCCGCTCGCTGATGCCGGTGCCGGTGGTCGGCATCGGCGAGGCCGCCATGCACATGGCGACGCTGCTGGCGACGAAGTTCTCCGTCGTCACGACGCTCGCCGTCTCCGTTCCGGCCCTCGAGCACAATGTCCACAAATACGGCTTCGCCCATCGCTGCG
>CAZEZD010000120.1:0-5156 GCA_964516115.1 uncultured Hyphomicrobiales bacterium | reverse complement strand
CGCTGCGCGCGGGTACGCGCCTGCGAGGTGCCGGTGCTGGAACTGGAGAACCCGGCCTCCGATGCGCGCGCCCGGATTTCCGACGAGATCGCCCGGGCGAAGACCGATGACCGGGCCGAGGCCATCGTGCTGGGCTGTGCCGGCATGGCGGATCTCGCCGCGGCCCTGTCGCAGGAGCACGGCCTTCCCGTCATCGACGGGGTCGCCGCCGCCGTGAAGCTCGCCGAGAGCCTGCACGCGCTCGGCCTTCGCACATCGAAGGTCGGCGGCTACGCTCCGCCGCGCGCCAAGGCCTATCTGGGGCAATTTGCATCAGCCGCGGTATCAACGGACGGTTAACGGCTCGGCCTTAGGCTGACAGCGACGCTTCCGTCAGACCCGGGTTGCACGCCGTGACAACCACCGCAGCCACCGAGCGCCGCGCCATCCAGCGTTCGCGCACCTTCTGGAAGGGAACGATCCTGTTCCCCGGGGGCCTGCGCTCGACCGAATGCACGGTCAGGAACTTCACGCCCCAGGGTGCACGCCTCGACTGCGGCGGCGTGAACGACCTTCCCGATCACTTCGCGTTGAAGATCCCGCAGAAGGGCGAGACCTTCGACTGCACCGTCGTTTGGCGTCACCTGCCGGAAATCGGCGTCGCCTTCGTCGTGGCAGAGACATCGGCGGCCGATTCGCTGTCGGACAAGCTGAAGACGCTCGAACTGCAGAACCGCCGCCTCATGCGACGCCTCAACGAGCGCGATTCCGGCTGAACCGCCGGCCTGCCATGCGAGGAGCATCACGCCCTTGCGCTTCGCGCTGCAATCGGCAGTGATCCGGCCACCATCCGGAGCCTGCCATGCCGCCGAAAGCCGCCATCATCCAGCCCATCCTCATGGCCGCCGTCATGGCCTTCCTGATGACGGCGCTCATCACCTGGCTGAACCTCGGCTTTCCCCCGGACTATTTCCGCCGCTGGTTGACCGCTTTCGCCATCGCCTGGCCGGCGGCAGCGATCGCTGCCTATATCGCCATTCCCATCGCCCGCAGCCTGACGATCCGCATCGTCGCATGGATGGAGGCGAAGGGACTGTGACGCCGCTCGCCGCCGCCGAGATACTGGCAGCGGAGGCGACGCCGCAGCGACTCGCTCTGGCACTGGCGGCGGTGCTGGCGTGCTACCTCGCCGTTGCCTTCGTCCATGCGCCGATCGAGGCGGCCTTGACGGCGACGCCCTGCGACGGGCTGGCCTGCCTCAGGTCGCAACGCCCGGACACGCGCTTTGGCGGCTATGGGGCGGCCGATTTTCGCGTCTATCTCGATACCGTCTGGGGACTGCGCGGCCGGGCGCTTCTCGGACTCGCTGTGGACCTCCCGCTGATGGCGGCGGTGACCGCGGCGCTCCTGCTCGCCGCAGGGCTTGCCGCACCGGGACTGCCGCTCGGCGATCGGACCCGGCGGCTTCTGGTGATCATGCCGCTCGCCTATGCTGCGAGCGATCTGACGGAAAACGCCCTGCTGGCCCTTGCCTATTCCGGCATGGCCGATGTGTCCCTGCTGGTGCCCTGGGCCTCGGCGCTGAAATTCGGCACCGCCGTCGCCAGCGGTGCCGTCAGCCTGATCCTCGGCCTGATGCGGGCTCTCGCCTGACCGTCAGCCAACCGGGTTCTGGGCGGGGGCTGCGCGCTCCGCCATGAACTGGTCGAACTCGGCCCGGTCGCGCGCCCGCTTCAGGCGGTCGAGATGGGCGGCGAACTGCTCCTGCGCCTCGAACAACCGGCGACGCTCCTGCTCGAGACGCGCCAGTTCGGCGGTCTTGTAGTCCTCGAACGCGCTGTTGCCGGTATCGCCGGGGCCAATCAGCGGACGCATCGACTGCCGGCCGCCGTCAGCCGGACGCATCCACTTCTTCCACGCGAGGATGGCAAGGCCGATGGGCCAGAACAACACGAAGCCGACGATCATCGCGGTGAGTTCGACCGGATGCCAGCGCCGGTCCAACGCTCCGCGCCAGCCGCCGCGGAACGGCGTCGAACGGTCGAAGCGATCCGCGGAATGGTGAAGACAGGTCATATCCACTCTCCTTCAGTGTGAATGTAAAACATATTATCATTCACACTGAAGATGTCAATCCCATTCACTTCACGCCGGGAGGTGAACTCACCGATGGCCGGCCCGCGGTGGCGACCGGAGTGGGATCAGTTGGCTTTCAACCCGGTCAGCAGCGCGCCGACGCCAATGTCGAGCAGGTGTTCCGGATCGGACAGCCCCCCGGGCATGGCGATCGAACCTGGAGCCGACAGCGAGGCCAGTCCGTGGGTCAAGGCGAAGACGAGTGTGGCCGCCGCCTTCACCTTGTCGGGGTCGTCGCTGCCGATGGCTCTGCCGACCGCCTGCTGCAGTGCCGCAAAACCCGGATCGTCCTTCGGGCCTTCGTCCCCTGTATGTCCGGTATTGAACATAGCCGCGTAATAGGCCGGCTCCTCGCGCGCGAAGGCGAGGTAAGCGCGGCCCATCGCGAGAAAGCCTTCGGGGCCCCCGGAGCGGGCCGCAGCCCCAAGGCGCCCGCCGAGCGCCTGGAAGCCCTGCACCGCGATCTCCTTGAGGAGGGCCTGACGGTCCTTGAAATGCCGGTAGGGCGCGGCCGGAGATACGCCGGCGAGCTTCGCCGCATCTGACAGCGTGAAACCCGCAGGCCCGCGTTCGGCGATCAGGCGGCGGGCGGCCTCGAGAAGCACCTCACGCAGATTGCCGTGATGATAGCCACGCCGTTCTGACAATGCGGAATCGGGTTGTCGCGCCATGATGTTAAAATTCGTGACATCTGCGACACCGGCCGTCAAGCCGAGCCATGGCACAGCAGCCCCTCGGGGAATCAATGATCCGCGACGCTATGCGGGCCGGCGGCGGTGCCGACGCCAAACCGCGGGGCGCGAGTCGACGGGTCAGGAACCCTCACCTAACGCCGCGCGTTGATCGCTCGAATTTCCGCAGTCTTGTCAATCGGGATCGGGAGCATGCCAAAAAAAGCGCACGAGTCGACCTGTGGATTGCCAGAATCCGCTTTGCGCGCTTCCATGAGCCGGCATAGATTCATGGTCCCGGTTCCTGCAAGGGAGGTCAGCCGTGGTCATTTCGCGTCACGTCAACATTGTTGCCGCGTGCGCCGCTTTTGCCTTTGTGGGGGCTATTCTCTTCGGCGCGTTCTGACAGTCGCGGCAACCGCCGCGCAGCATCCTGTTCCAAGTCCCTTTCGACGGCCGCAACGCCGGGCTATGCGCCCGGCGTTCGCGCTTGTGCTGGCGAATTCTCGATCCCGCGAAACGATCATCGTTTCGTTACATGACCATGCGTCATGCAGGCGGATGAACGACATTCCGGCGCAACAAACATCCTCCATCCTCGCACTCTCGAATTTCGCCCGGACACCGCGGCGGCGGGCATCGCCGTTGCGCCACCGGCACCCAGTCGCGCGTTCAACAAGGTTCGTCCCATGATTCCGCGTCAGACCACCCTGTCTGTCCTCGCCGCGGCCATTGTCCTGGCCGGAGGTGCGGCCGTGCTGTCACCACAACCCGCCGCAGCGCAGGATCAGGCCGAGTTCTACGCCATTGCCCGCGGCGAAAGCGGACGGCGTGCGGCCGAGCCGCAGTCGACCGGTCGTGGATTCGGCTTCTTTTCGCTGTTCGGCCGCCGCTCGCGCGATCTACCTGAAATCACCGTGCGCCCGCCCGAAAATACGCGGGATCGCTCCCGCTCCGATACCGAACAGAGCCGCAGCGCCTCGGGGGAGAACGTCGGCGGCGCCCGCGCCTTCTGCGTGCGCACCTGCGACGGGTACTTTTTTCCTGCCGGCCCGTCGACCTCCGGCGCGGCGCGTGTCGCCCAGCAGTCGAGTTGCTCGGCCATGTGCCCGGGGGCGGAAGTCGCGGTTTACTCCGTCGGCAACCGCGGCTCCATCGAGGACGCCGTCAACGCCCGCGGCCAGACCTACGCGGCCCTCAGAACCGCCTTCCGCTTCCGCCAGGGCCTTGAGCGCACCTGCTCCTGCCAGGGGCTTGCGACGGCTGGCCTCGCCCGCCTGCCCATCACCCACGACGTGACCCTGCGCGCCGGGGACGTGGTGGTGACCGAGACCGGGGTTCAGGTCTTCCGCGGCGCCCCCCGCTTCCCCTATCGCTCCCAGGACTTTGTCGCCGCCCGCGCCTACGGACGCCTTCCGGCCGATGTGCGACGCCGGGTCGACGAGATCCAGGCCGGCATCCAGGCGCGTGACGACGGCACGGCCGCACCGGTCGGACGCCTGCCGCAGGCGGTCCGCGCGCGGGCCGCGCGAGCCGCCACCGAGACCGTCGTGCCGCCCGCCGCCGTCTCGATCCCCGTGACGGCCGGTTCCGCGGACGGCCGGACCGTGCGGGTCATCGACATCACCCAGCGCCGCGACACGGCAATGCACTGAGGACGCCCCTGCGTCAGCGTGGTTGATGTCGCCCCATTGATCAGACATGGCGTGATGGAGTATGAGCCTGCCCCCGGAGGGCTCTTGCCCCACGCGGCGTCGAGAAGACGCAGTGCGGGGCGGCAGTGTCGCCGTCGATTGAACTAGCCGGAGATGCTTCCCGATTGCCGCTGGCACGGGGAAGGTGCAGCGTACCGTTTCGGGCTTGCCCTCCTCAGGGGAGCCGGCTCAACCCGACCGTCCTAAAGGTTCCCATCCGATGGCACATGATACGGCGGCCGGTTCTCCGAACCCGTCCGATGTCGAAGGAGCGGCCGCAGCCGATGGCGGCGCCCCGCGGGCCGCCCTCGGCGAGTCAGGCCACGGTCACTCGCAGGCGAGCTTCTGGGGACTGTTCGTCGGGTCCGTCGGCGTCGTCTACGGCGACATCGGTACAAGCCCGCTCTACGCCTTCCGTGAAGCCGTTGTGGCGGCCACAGGCCATGGCGCCACAGGCGCGCCCAGCCGCGACATCGTCCTCGGCGTGCTCTCGCTGATCCTGTGGTCGCTGATCCTCATCATCACCGGCAAGTATGTGCTCCTGCTGCTGCGCGCCGACGACAAGGGCGAAGGCGGCATCCTGACGCTGCTGGCGCTGGCCCAGCGCGCGCTCGGCAAGCCGAGCTATCTGGTAGGCCTGCTCGGCATGGCGGGAGCCGCGCTGTTCTACGGCGAC
>CAZEZD010000119.1:0-7978 GCA_964516115.1 uncultured Hyphomicrobiales bacterium | reverse complement strand
CCGCCGTGATGTCGGGCCAGCGCCGCGGCACGAGCGGCGCGGTCGACGGGCCGATCTCGGTGACGACCCTGTCGAACTGGCCGAGCCGGCGCAGGAAGCCGCGCTGGTGCTCGGCCCCGAGGGTCAGCGCCATGCGGCTGGTGCCGATGTTGGAGGAATAGGTGAAGACCTCGGGCAGGGTCAGCACGCGCCGCTGGGCGTGGAAGTCCTTCACCTGATGGCGGCCGACGGCCATGGGAAAGCGGGCGTCGAGCGTCGAGTTGATGGTGAAGCGGCCCGAATCCAGCGCCATGGCGGTGGTCAGCGACTTCATCACCGAACCCATCTCGTAGACGCCCGTGGTGATGCGGTTGGCGCGGTCGAAGCCGGCGGCGGTCGCGGGCCGGTTCGGGTCGTAGTCGGGGATCGAGGCGAGCGCGAGGACCTCGCCGGTGTTGACGTCAATGATGACGCCGGCCGCCGCCTTGGCGCGGAATTTCTGGTGCGCCTGGACGAGTTCGTCGCGCAGGACATGCTGCACGCGCAGGTCAATCGAGAGCCGCACGGCCGCCTGGTTTCGGTCGGTCACGAGGCCGGCACGGTGCAGTTCGGCAAGGCCCTGATTGTCGATGTAGCGCTCGATGCCGCCGAGGCCCTGGTTGTCGACATTGACCATGCCGAGAACGTGGGAGAGCGTCGACCCGTTCGGATAGGAACGCTTGGCCTCGCGCAAGAAGCCGACGCCGGGAATGCCGAGGCGGTGGATCTGGTCGCGCTGGACCGGCGTGATCTCGCGGCGCAGCCAGACGAAGCCCTTGCCGGAGCGCAGGCGCTCGCGCACCTCGCGGGCGTCGAGATCCGGCAGCACGGCGGTGAGCAGTTCGGTCGCCTCGTCGACGTCGAAGCTGGCCGCCAGCTTCTTCGGCTCGGCATAGAGCGAGATGGTCCGCACATCGGTCGCCAGCACCTCGCCGTTGCGGTCGAGGATGTCCGGACGGGCGGCGGATACGGCCTCGGCGCTGCGCACGCCGGACTGGGCCGACCGGTCGTAGCGCACCACGTAGAGGACGAGGCTGACGGCGATAATCGAATAGAGGACGCCGAAGCCGAGCATGGCGAGGCGCACGCGGGAGCGCGCCTTGCGCAGACGAGCCTCCTGCGGACCGGCGAGGATCCAGGCCATGAAATGGCGCGCGCGCATGAAGATGGAGGGACGGGCGGACATCAGCGGCCTCCCGTGGGGCGACGCGGCGGCAACGGGGCGCCGGGCACCGAACCGGTCGTTGCGGGGTCGCCGCCGCCCGTATCCATGGCTTCCAGCATCGATCCGATGGGATCGGGGTCGACGAAGGGCTTGTCCGGCAGGTTTGCGAGATCGTGGAGCTGGTTGATGGCGAGCGGCCTCAGACGCAGGTGCTTCTCGGCCAGCGCCTGCAGACGGTCGGGGCTGTTGAGCTGCGCCCACTGAGCCTTGAGCTCGGCAATGGATTCGCGCTCGCGGGCGATCTCGAGGCGCAGCTTCGCCGCCTGCTCGGCGTGACGCGTCGCCTCGTACTTGACCTTGTAGACGATGGCCGCCGCGACGATCAGCGCAGCCACGACGACGAGGTTGAGGATGCGCATCATGGGCGGGTCCTCGCAGGCGCATCCGTCCGCTCGGCGGCGCGCAGCTTGGCCGAACGGGCGCGCGGATTGGCGGCGCTTTCGGCACCGGACGCCGCCACCGCCTTGCGATGGACGAGGATGAATGTCGGGTCGGGAGCCCGGCTCGCCGGCGCATGGCGCGAGCCGCCGGCGGTCTTGCCGGAGCGGTCGGCCATGAACTGCTTGACGATGCGGTCCTCCAGCGAATGGAAGGTGACGACGACGAGGCGTCCGCCGGGCTTCAGGATGCGTTCGGCGGCATCCAGCGCGGTCTCGAGTTCGCCGAGCTCGTCGTTGACCGCGATGCGGAGCGCCTGGAAGGTGCGCGTCGCCGGATGGATGTCACCGGGCTTGGAGCGCACCACGCGTGCGACGATGTCGGCAAGGCGCCTGGTGGTGAGGATTGGCGCGACGGCGCGTTCGCGGACGATGGCCTTGGCGATCGGCCGCGACAGGCGCTCCTCGCCATAGGTGTAGATGAGGTTGGCGAGCGCCGTCTCCTCAAGCCACGCCACGAGGTCGGCGGCGCTCTGGCCCTCGCGCGCCATGCGCATGTCGAGTGGGCCGTCGAAGCGGAAGGAGAAGCCGCGCTCGGCCTCGTCGAGTTGCATGGAGGAAACGCCGATGTCGAGGACGACGCCGTCGACGGCCTCGTGCCCGAGGCTGCGGGCGACCGCATCGAGATTGGCGAAGCGGTCGTGGGCGAGCATCAGACGGCCCTCGGAGGCGGCGACCAGCGCCTCTCCCCCGGCGATGGCGGTGGGGTCGCGGTCGATGCCGATGACGTGCGTGGCAGCGGCATCGAGAATGGCGCGGGTATAGCCGCCGGCGCCGAAGGTGCCGTCGATGATGACCTGTCCGTCGCGGGGCGAGAGGGCGGTCATGACCTCGGCCAGCAGCACGGGAACGTGCCGGGCCGCCTCGCCCGCGCCTCCCCTGCCAACCGGTTCCGTCATGCCAAGTCTCCCGCGTGCCGCTCCGACGAGGCGAGGCCGGCGGGCAAACGCGCAGTTGCCTGACGCACGGCGCGCGCGGTCGGCGCGCGTCGGAGACGTCGGGGTGGGCTGCTCGCTGCGGACCGGCATGGCATCACGGGCGTCGGTGACGATCACGCTCCGCCGGGCCTGTCCGCGGGCCTCGCGTCGTCAACGCCTCATTAACGCGGGCGGCCGTTAAGAAACGGTTTCCGTCAAGGATTTGGTGACCATGCCGGCGCGGCGAGCGCGCGTCACCCGGCCGGCTTCGGCTGCACGCCGTCGAAGGTCGAGCGGATGGCGCGGGCGAGAGCCACATAGGCCCAGCCCTGGAAGATCAGTTCGATGGCGAGGAAGGTGCCGAGCACCCATGTCGCCGCCTGCGGCAGCTGCACGAAGATGTAGAGGCCGAGGATCAGCGACAGCACACCCGAGGCGAGAACCCAGACCCAGACGGAGAGCGGGCGCATCTGGAAGGCCATGACGATCCGCAGCATCCCGACCGCCACCAGCATGGCCGCCGCGAGAAGGGTGAGCGCGATGACCGCCTGCAGCGGGTTGTAGAAGATCAGTGCCCCGGTGAGAGCGTAGAGCACGCCGACGGCGAGCATGGCGACCCGGCTCTTCCAGCCCTCGCGGCGGAAGGCGTCGACCAGCAGCACGCCGCCGCCGATCAGCATCATGGCGCCGAAGGACAGGGCGCTGACCACGGAAAACAGGCTGGCGGCGACGATCCCGAACAGGCCGAGCGCGATGAGGGCGATCCCCGCGCCCATCAGCCAGCCCCAGTTGCGCCGCAGCGGCACGAGGTGGGAGCCGAGGGACTGGCCGTGGCGGCCGGGGTCGGCGGGCGTCTGAGAGGTGTCGCTCATGGTGGGGACCTCCGGTGGAGCAGGGCAACAATGCGCCGCGCAGACGCGAGTTCCAAGGTCTGTCGCAGGAGATGTCGCATGGCAGATCCACGCTACCTGCGCGGCAGGACCGGGAAATCGAAGACGCGCTCCGGAAACGGCTCGCGGATGAGCTGGAAGTGCCACCACTCGCGGGAATAGCCGCGGAAGCCGTGGCGCTGCATGACCTGGGCGAGGAGCGCACGGTTGGCGGCCGCCTCCCGGCCGACGCGCGGGTCTCGGACATGGGAGCGGGTGTCGAAGCAGTCATAGGCGGTGCCAAGGTCGACCGCGCCGTCGTCGATGCGCGTGCCGTAGGGGGCGGTGCAGGCGCCCTGCCCGCCGGTGGCGCGGCCCGAGAGTCGCGCAAGGCCGAGATCGACGGTGGAGCCGCGCGAATGGGTGGAGCGCGGCGCGAGATAGCCGAGGCGGGGAAGGTCGCGCTTGTCGAGCGCGGGATAATAGATGGCGCGCATGCGCTGGTCGGAGGCCTCGCGGGTCCAGGCCATGAAGTCGGCAACGGCGCGCTCGGGTCGGTAGCAGTCCCAGACCAGCAGGGTGAGGCCGCGGCGGGCCACATCCGTCTGCACACGCGCCAGCGCCTCGGCGGCAGGTCGCGTCAGGATGCATTCGGCGGCCAGATAGCCTGCCACCGGACGGCCGAGGAAGTTGCGCGATCCGGCATAGCGAATGTCCTGGCGGATGGTCGGGGCGACATCGGCGAGGTGGACGAAGCCGTCCGGCAGGCCGGTCTGCGCACGCGCCGGCAGCGCCAGGAAGGCCAGCAGGGCGAGGCTGAGGATGCGCATGGCGGTCACTCCGGTGCACGGACTGAAGCACCGCGCGGCGGCGGCGTCGAGGCGGCTCAATCCTCCGGCGCTTCCGTGGCGAGCGAGCGGCCGGCATCGCCGACGATCAGGCGCAGCGCCTTGATCGCGCCGTTGACGTCCTCGACCCCGCGCAGGTGGTGGAAGGCGGTCGCCTCCCGCGCCGTGATCCCGGCCGCGCCATGGCCGATCTCGATGTCCCCCGCCCCGCCCGGCCGCGTCTCCGGCTCCGCATAGCCGATGGCGTCGGGCGCGATCTCGATGCTGTTGGCCGGATGGGCGAGATCGATGGTGAGCAGCCGCTGGTCGGTGATGACATGGAAGACGCGCCGCGCATCGCGGCTCTCGCGTACAGCGCGGAGGTAAAACAGCCCGCCGATGCCGAGGAAGATGCTGCCGATCCCGACATAATACCAGGCGACGGTCAGTCCGGAGGCGATGGCCACGGTCAGCGCCCCGGCCTGCCAGAGCCCGGTGATGCCCAGCCAGACATAGGCCAGATTGAAACTGACGCCGCTGTGCGAGGGAGACCGCGACGGGTCGGGAAGACCGATCCAGCGCACCCTCTCGCCCGGCCGCAGCACGGCGGCGAGGGCGGCTCGCCTGTCCTCCGGCAGATCGGCTGGCGACATCGCCACCTAGCGCGCTGCCAGCAGGTCGCGCAGCGTCCTGAGCGTGGACGCGTCCGCGATGCCGTCCACCCGCTGCTGCCGCCAGTGGCGCTGGAAGGCGGTGACGACGGCTACGGTCGCCGCGTCATAGACACCGGTGACCTGAAGCCCGTAGCCGACCATCGCCAGCAGCGCCTGCAGCGCCTGGATCGGCGGGCCCTCCTCGCCGGGCCGATAGACCGGCCCGTCCTGGATCGGTGCCGGCGGCACCCACAGGCCGATGCCCTCGGCGGCCAGCCTCACCCAGGGAAAGAGCTCGCCGGGGTCCTGCTTGCGGCCAGGTGCCGTATCCGAATGGGCCAGAACCGCCGCCCATGGGATGGCGTTACGGGCGAGGATGTCGCGCGCGAGATTCACCACCGCGTCGATCTGGGCGTCGGGGAAGGCGCGATAACCGAATTCATGGCCCGGATTGACGATCTCGATGCCAATGGAGCGCGAGTTCACGTCCTCGCGCCCCTGCCAGGACCCCGCCCCGGCATGCCAGGCGCGGCGGCTCTCGGCGACGCACTGGACGATCTCGCCGTCCTCGAAGACGACATAGTGGGTGGAGACGCGGGGAGGGTTGGGGTCGCAGAGCCGGCGGAGGGCCGCCATGCCGTCCTGCATGCCCGTGTAGTGCATCAGAAGGATGTCGACGGGCGCGCGCCGCTCATCGTGGTTGGGCGAGGCCGACAGGCCATGGACCCAGGGCGAATCCGGCCGATCGAGAGGACCGTCGCCGTGGTCATGATCGTGGTTGTGGCAATGGCCGCTCACGCGAACCCCCTCGCCTTGCGCAGGACGTCGTAGGCCTCGTTGATCGCGGCGATCTTGCCCGTGGCGATGGCGACGAACTCGGCCGGCACGCCGCGGCCGATCAGCCGGTCCGGATGATACTGGCGCACCAGCCGGCGCCAGGCCTCCTTGATCTCGCCGTCCGGCGCGTCGGGTGCAATGCCGAGGATGCGGTAGGGATCGCGCGGCCCCGAGACGACGTGGCGCGCCTCGATGCGTGCGAAGGTCTCTTCCGGCAGGCCGAAGATGGCGGCTACCTCTGCGAGATAGGCGAGTTCGGCGGCATGGACCGCGCCGTCGGCGGTGGCGATTCCGAACAGGCCGTCGACGAGATCCTCCAGCGTGTCGGGCTCGTCCTTGAGCAGATTGCGAAGCTGGCGGGCATAGGCCTCGAAGCCGGCGGTGCTCTGCTTGGCGAGGTCGAAGAGCCGGGAGACATGGCCTTCCTCCTCGGGCGGGATGGCGACGAGACGGCGGAAGGCCGCGACCTCGTCGCGGGTCACCACGCCATCGGCCTTGGCCATCTTGGCGGCGAGCGCGATCAGGCCGACGGTGAAGGCGACCGACTGCAGCGGCGGCGTGTCGTCAGGGGCGAGCAGGCCGTCGTCGACAATGAAATGACCGGCGAGCGCGCCCAGCAGCGCGCCGATCGGCCCGCCGAGCATGAAGCCGGCGGCGGCGCCCGCCAGTTTTCCCCAGATCGTCATGGAGGGTGTGTAGGACTTTCGCGCCGTTTCGGCAAAGTGCGTGCTGCAATGCGGTGCTTGCGCCAGAACGCCGCAGCAGGCAAAGCACCTTCGTCCTCTGACCCAAGGGAATCACGGCATGTCCGGTCACGGCCACATGGACCCGTCCAACAAGAAGATCGCCCTGCTCATCGCCGTGATGGCGCTGTGCCTGGCGCTGGCCGAGACGGCCGCCAAGAGCTCGCAGACCGATGCCCTCAACGCCAATGTGGAAGCCTCGAACCTCTGGGCCTTCTTCCAGGCCAAGACGATCCGCATGACGGCCGTCACCACGGCGGCCGAGGATATGGCCGTCACCCGCGACGCCGTGACGGACGAGGCCGCCAAGGCCGCCATGAGCCGGCAGATCGAGACCTGGCGCGGCCGCGCCGCCCGCTGGGACAACGAGCCGGAGACCAATGAGGGCCGGCGCCAGCTCTCGGTGCGCGCCCAGACGGCGGAGAAGAAGCGCGACGTCTCCTACAAGCGCTACCACGACTTCGAGATTTCCTCGGCGGCCTTCCAGATCGCCATCGTGCTGGCCTCCGCCGCCGTCGTGACGGGGGCCATGGCGCTGGCCTGGCTCGCCGGCGGCCTCGGCCTCGTCGGCATTGCCTTCTCGGCGATCGGGCTCCTGAAGCCCGGCCTCATCCATTTCTTCTGAGGACCTCGATCATGAAGATCGCTGACATCCCCTTCAACACAGTGGACTGGAGCACGGTGGAGCCGACCCGCCATGCCGGCGACGTCGGCGAGGCGACATGGCGGACCCGCCAGTTCGGACCGGAGGACAATCGCATCCGCGTGCGGCTGGTCGAGTATCCGGCCGGCTATGTCTCCGATCACTGGTGCTCGAAGGGCCATGTCCTGCTCTGCCTCGAGGGCGAACTGGAAACGACGCTCGCCGACGGGCGCGTCTTCGTGCTGTCTCCGGGCATGAGCTATCAGGTGGCCGACGGCGCCGAGGCGCACCGCTCGCGCGCGCCGAAGGGCGCGAGGCTTTTCATCGTCGACTGACCTCGAAGGTCCTGTCCGATCGCGTTTCCTTCGCGCGAACCGGCATCCACTTCGCCTGAAAATGCCCTAGCCGAGCCGGTCGCCCTGCACGAAGGCGTAGAGCGCGTGGTCCATCCACGTGCCGTTGATGCAGAGATATTGCCGGGCGAGGCCTTCGCGGGTGAAGCCGACGCGCTCCAGCAGGCCGACGGAAGCGGCGTTGTGCGGCACGCAGGCCGCCTCGACGCGCCTGAGGCCGAGGGCCCCGAAAGCGTAGGGGATGATCATCCTCACCGCCGCGCTCATGTAGCCCTTTCCGGCGAAACCCTGCCCCATCCAGTAGCCGAGGGAGACCGTCTGGGCGACGCCGCGGCGCACGTTGGTCAGCGTCATGCCGCCGACGAGAGCGCCGTCCTCGTTGCGGTGGAGGAAGAAGGCGTAGCCCTGGTCGTCGCGCCAGTCCTGCCGGTAGCGGGCGATGCGGCGGCGGAAGGC
>CAZEZD010000118.1:2804-8064 GCA_964516115.1 uncultured Hyphomicrobiales bacterium | reverse complement strand
TCCTCGGAGCCGAAGGTGTAGATGACCGGGCCGACCATGGAGGTGCCGAAGGCGAGCGGCGGCGGCGACGGCGCCATCATCATCTCCTCGAGGAAGATGTACTGCTTCACCGCGTCCCAGCCCGTGCCGCCATAGGCGACCGGCCAGTGGGCGACGCCCCAGCCCTTCTCGTTGAGCGTCTTCTGCCAGAAGACGATGTCGTCGCGGCTCGCATGGTGCCCGGCGGCCAGTTTCTCGCGCAGCGCTTTCGGCAGCTTGGCGTCGATGAAGGCGCGCACTTCCTTGCGGAAAGCGATCTCCTCGTCGGTGAACCTCAGTTCCATGCGGAGCCTCCTCAAAATGCCGTGCCGCAAGCCGCGGGGTGGTCGCTTCCTCGTCGCCCGGAAAACATACCGATGCGAATGTTTCTTGATCGCATTGAAGCCTCGCCCGCGGGCGAAGGCAACAGGAACCTCACGGACGGGCATCCCTCGAACGGCAGGATCACGCCGGGCCTCGCATGGCAGGTGCCGCCCTGCCGCCGAGCGCGGCGGACCGGGCCATGGCACAGTCGGGCAGAACACGAACGGGAGGGCCTGGCATGGCATTCGACTTCAAAGGCAAGCGCGTGGTGGTCTGCGGCGGCAGCCGTGGCATCGGGCGGTCCATCGCGCTGGGATTTGCCGCGGCGGGCGCAGGCGTCTCCATCTGCGCGCGCGGCGAGGACGGGCTGAAGGCGACAGCCGCCGAGATCGCGGCGCATGGCGTGACGACGCACTTCGCGCCCTGCGACCTCGCAAATGCGGACGCCATTGCCGGCTACATCCCGGCTGCCGCCAAGGCGCTCGGCGGCATCGACGTGCTGGTGAACAACGCCTCCGGCTTCGGCATGGGCGACACCGAGGACGGCTGGGCCAAGGGCCTCAACGTCGACATCATGGCGACGGTGCGCGCCAGTCATGCGGCGCTGACCTTCCTCGAAGGGGCCAAGGGCGCCTCCATCGTCAACATCGCGTCGATCTCGGGCTACCGCCCGTCGATCCGCACGGCGGCCTATGCGGCGGTGAAGGCGGCGGTCATCCAGTACACCACCAGCCAGGCCGCGGCGCTCGCGCCGAAGGGCATCCGCGTCAATTGCGTTGCCCCCGGCTCGATCGAGTTTCCGGGAGGCACCTGGGAGGCGCGCCGCACCGCCGACCCGGCGCTCTACAACAAGGTGCTGGGTGCAATCCCCTTCAACCGGCTTGGCACGCCGGAGGAGATCGCCAACGTCGTCCTGTTCCTCGCCTCGCCCTATGCGAGTTGGGTGACGGCGCAGACGGTGGTCGTGGACGGGGGGCAGTTGTTGGGGTGACATGAAAAAAGGCGGGCCCTGGCCCGCCTTTCCGCTTCAAAATTTGCGGCCTTACGCCAGCGTGTAGGCGGTCTTCACAGTCGTATAGAACTCGCGGGCATAGGCGCCCTGCTCGCGCGGTCCGTAGCTCGAGCCCTTCCGGCCGCCGAACGGTACATGATAGTCGACGCCCGCCGTCGGCAGGTTGACCATGACCATGCCGGCCTCGGAGTTGCGCTTGAAGTGCGAGGCGTATTTCAGCGAGGTCGTGCAGATGCCGGACGACAGACCGAACTCGGTATCGTTGGCGATCGCCAGCGCCTCGTCATAGTTCTTCGCCCGCACGACCGATGCCACCGGCCCGAAGATCTCCTCGCGGGCGATGCGCATGGTGTTCGTCACCTCGGTGAACAGCGCCGGCTGCAGGTAGAAGCCCGGGTTGTCGCGGTTGAGGCGCTCGCCGCCCCAGTGGAGCTTGGCGCCCTCCTCGCGGCCTATGGCGATGTACTTCTCGTCCTGCTCGAGCTGGCTCTGGTCGACCACCGGGCCGATATGCGTGCCGGCCTTCAGCGCATCATCGACGACGAGGCCCTTCAGCCGCTCGGTCAGCGCATCGACGAAACGGTCGTGGATGCCCTCCGTGACGATGAGCCGCGAGGAGGCGGTGCAGCGCTGGCCGGTGGAGAAGAAGGCACCGTTGGCGGCGCATTCGACGGCCACGGCGAGATCGGCGTCGTCGAGCACCACGAGCGGGTTCTTGCCGCCCATCTCCAATTGCACCTTCTTCATCGGCGTCGAGGCGACGCAGGCGGAGGCGACACGCCGGCCGGTCGCCACCGAGCCGGTGAAGGAAATCGCGGCGACATCGGGATGCTCCAGCATGGCCTGGCCGACCACAGAGCCGCGGCCCATGACGATGTTGAGGACACCTTTCGGCAGGCCGGCCCGGTTGAGGATATCGACCAGCGCCCAGGCCGAGCCGGGCACGAGATCGGCCGGCTTGATGACCACGGTGTTGCCGTAGGCAAGCGCTGGAGCCAGCTTCCAGGCGGGAATCGCGATCGGGAAATTCCACGGCGTGATCATGCCGACGACGCCGACCGCCTCGCGGGTGATCTCGATGCCGACGCCCGGGCGGATCGAATTGACCAGTTCGCCGTTGAGGCGCAGCGCCTCAGCGGCGAAGAAGGAGAGGATCTGGCCGGCGCGGGTGGCCTCGCCGATGCCCTCCGGCAGGGTCTTGCCCTCCTCGCGGGAAAGCAGCGAGCCGAGCTCCTCCTTGCGCGCCATGACCTCGTTGGAGGCCTTCATCAGCACGTCGTAGCGGAGCTGCGGGTTGGAGCGGCTCCAGGCCGGAAAGGCCTCCTTGGCCGCGGCGACGGCCGCCATCAAGTCCTCGACCGTCCCTTGCGCATATTCGCCCACCACCTCGTTGGTGTTCGACGGATTGAGGTTCGGCGCGGCCCTGGCCGGGGAAACAAACTCGCCGGCAATGAAATTGCGGAACACGGTGGTCATGGGCCTTGCCTCCTCGCACGAACGTTGCGGGACCGGTTCGGGCGCGCTGCCGTCCGGTCCGTCTCGGGGCCGGCACAGAACCACAATCGGGCACTCGCGACCAGTCCGGGTGCCATGCGCCCCGGGCGGCCCGGCCCCGCAGGCTGCGCTCAGCGCACGGCAGCCCCGTCGGCGGCGAGCCGCGCCGCGAGGGCGGCGACCTTCTCCGGCGTCAGCCCGCCGACGCCACCGACGATCGTGTCGCGCACAGGCTTCACTCCGATGAAGCTGAGAATGTTCCGCTTCAGCGCCCTGAGGCTATGGGCGAAGAAGAACCAGCGATAGGCGATGGCCGGCATGCCCATGGTGACGACGATATGGGCCGTTCGACCCGCCATGAGCTTTTCCGGAAAGCCCTTGTCGCGATAGCGGAAGGCGAACCCCGGGCGGCAGGCCTGCTCGAGGAAGGCCTTGAGCAGGGCCGGCATGGAGCCGAGCCAGAGCGGGTAGATGATGACCCAGTGCTCCGCCCAGGCCAGCGTCTCCTGGGCCTGCACGATGGCGGGATCGGCGACCCCGCCCTCGAAATCGGCCTGGGTGCGGAGGAAACCGATCGGCAGCGCGGTGACCTCGATGGTTCGAACCTCGTGCCCGGCATTCCCGGCACCTTCCGCATAGGCGGCCGCGAGGTGCCGGCACAGGCGTTCCGGCGCCGGATCGGGATGGCCCTGAATGATGGCGATGCGCCGGGGAGCCATGGCTTCAGGCCCTGGCGACGGGCGTGGCGATTTCAAAGGCGGCGCGAGCGATGTCCTGCAGATGCATGGCCTCGTCGGCATAGATGCCCATGGTCTCCACCGCGAAGCGGAACTCCGCATCGACGAATTCGAGCGGAGATCGGACCTTGGACCAGGCGCGGATCCGCTCGCCGTTGGCCCTCAGCCGCTCGGCAGCGAAATCACGCAGTTCCGCGCCGACGGCGGCGACCACGGCCGGCATGGCGGCGAGAGTGGCAACCGCATCCGGAGCGGGCGCGGCCGCGGCCGGGCGCGCTGCACTGTCGGGTGTCCTGGAAAGCATGGTCTCCTCCAAGCTGGGCAAACGGACATCACACATGCACCACGCCGCCGACGGGGTCCCTGCGCTGGATCAAGAAGGCCTTTGGCCGGATCGACCGCAGGCGAGGCAGCGCCTAGACTTGTCCAACGACATGCCGGAGACACCGGCCGCATCGGAACCATCATGCCCCCTTCGATCCCCCTCCTGCCGCCCAATGCCGAGCAGATGGCCTCGCCGTCCTTTCGAATGCCGGCTCTCGATCAGGACTTCCTGCTGGCCGACGAGCAGCGCGGGCTGCGTTTCATGCTCGAATATGCGAAGGCCGAGCAGATCCTCCGCCACTGGGGCGTGAAGTCCACCATCGTGGTGTTCGGCAGCGCCCGCGTCCACGAAAACGGCAACCCCCGCCATGCCGCCTGGTATGCGGCGGCGCGGGCCTTCGGACGCATCGCGTCGCGGCACGGCGGCGCCATGAACGTCGGGGCGAAGGAGCGCGAGAACGTCATCGCCACCGGCGGCGGGCCGGGGCTGATGGAAGCCGCCAACCGCGGCGCGGCCGAGATCGGCGCCCCGTCCATCGGCTTCAACATCCGTCTGCCGCACGAGCAGGAGCCGAACGCCTATTCGACCCCCGACCTCACCTTCCAGTTCCACTATTTCGCCATGCGCAAGATGCATCTCGCCATGCGCGCCAATGCCCTGGTGGTGTTCCCCGGCGGCTTCGGTACCTTCGACGAATTGTTCGAGATCCTCGCCCTCGTCCAGACCGGCAAGATGCGGCGGGTGCCCGTGGTGCTCTTCGACGAGGCCTACTGGCGCGCCGTGGTCAACTTCGAGGCGCTCGCCGACGCCGGCATGATCGCGATGGACGACCTCTCCCTCCTGCAGTTCGCCGATACGCCAGAGGGCATCTGGGAGCTCATCGCCAATGCCGAGGGGATCGCCCCCTACGATCCCCGGACCACGCCTGACCAGAAGGAAACCGGCTGATGCCCGTCCGCATCCACGTCCTCGGAGAAGCACATGAAGTCACCGGGTCCTGCTACTTCTTCGAGGCCAACGGCCGGCGCATCCTCGTCGACTGCGGCATGTTCCAGGGAACCAAGACGCTGAAGGCCCTCAACTACGGCGATTTCCCCTTCGAGCCGGACCGGCTCGACGCCGTGCTCCTGACCCACGCCCATATCGACCATTCCGGCCTCATCCCGAAGCTCGTCAAGGCGGGCTATCGCGGACCGATCCACGCCACCCGCCCGACCATCGACCTGTGCTCGATCATGCTGCCGGATTCCGGCCACATCCAGGAGATGGAAGTCGAGCAGCTCAACCGGCGCAATGCGCGCGGCGGCGGCCCGAGCGCTATCCCAATCCGGAGACGTTCGCCGCACAGCT
>CAZEZD010000118.1:0-2794 GCA_964516115.1 uncultured Hyphomicrobiales bacterium | reverse complement strand
GGCGGCCCGAGCGTGGAGCCGATCTACACGGCCGAGGATGCCGTGGCGACGATGGCGCAGTTCCGTCCCGTCGAATATGGCCGCTGGCTCGACCTCGGCGGCGGCGTGCGCGCCCGCTGGTGGAATGCCGGCCACATCCTCGGCTCGGGCTCCATCGAGATGGAGTTCGCCGATGGTGAGAAGCCGCTGCGCGTCCTGATGTCCGGCGATCTCGGACCCGATGCCAAGCTCTTCCATCCCGACCCGGATGGCCCGGTCGACCTCGATCTGGTCATCTGCGAGGCGACCTATGGCGACCGCGATCGTCCCGAGACGACCGTCGCCGACCGCCGCAACCAGCTCGCCGCCGAGGTCAGGTCCGCCCACGGCCGCGGTGGCCCGCTGCTCATTCCCTGCTTCGCGGTGGAACGGACGCAGGAGATCCTCTCGGACCTCATCGACCTGATGGATCACGGCGCCATTCCGCGGGCGCCCATCTTTCTCGATTCCCCGCTGGCGATCCGCGCCACCGACATCTTCCGCACCCACGCCGGATCGCTCGAGGCGGGCGGGGCGCTCGCCCGCATCGACACCTCGCCCGACGTGCGGTTCACCGAGAGCGTCGACCAGAGCAAGGCCCTGGCGCGCCTGCGCGGCTTCCACATCGTCATCGCCGCCAGCGGCATGGCGGAGGCCGGCCGCATTCGCCATCACCTCAAGAACCACCTGTGGCGCTCGTCCACCACCGTTCTCTTCGTCGGCTACCAGGCGCAGGGAACGCTCGGCCGCATCCTGCTCGACGGCGCCTCCTCGGTGACCATCCAGGGCGATGCCGTCAGGGTGAAGGCCGACATCCGCATCATCGACAGCTATTCCGGTCATGCCGACCGGAGCGAAGTGCTCACCTGGCTGAAGGAGCGCGGGCCGATCCGCGGTGCGGTGGCCCTCGTCCATGCCGAAGAGCGGGCGCTGGAGGCCTTCGCGCCGATCGTCGGCGCCGAGGTCGTCAGCCCCGAGCGTGTGCTGAGCCCTCGCCTCGACGACATTATCGAACTCAGCCGCGGCACGGCGCGTCTCGTGCTGCCCGCCCATCCGCGCCGCCTTGACCCGGAAAAGGTAACGGCGCCCGACTGGCACAACGCGTCCGCCGCCTTCCTGCTCGACCTCAGGGATGCCCTCGACCAGGCCGCCGACGACCGCGCCCGCGGCGTGATCCTGCGGCGGCTGAAGAAGGCTCTCGCGGAAGGGGCCTGAGCCGCCGTCCCCGGATGAGCCCCTGTCATGTCCGCTGTCCCCTTCCGCCGGGCCGCCAAACAATCCTAGTGTCTGCGGCCCCGGGATCAGCTTCGGACAGGACATGCCCAGACCGCGCCCCTCCACTGCGCTCGACCACATCCGCGTTCTCGACCTGACCCGCGTCAGGGCCGGCCCGACCTGCTGCCGCGTCCTCGCCGATTTCGGCGCCGACGTGATCAAGATCGAGGCGCCGCCCGGCGTCGATCCGAACGAAACCATGTCGGGCGACCGCCACGGCTTCGACATGCAGAACCTGCATCGCAACAAGCGGTCGCTGGCCCTGAACCTGAAGACCGCAGAGGGGCGCGCCGTCTTCCTGAAGCTGGTAGAGACCGCCGACGTGGTGGTCGAGAACTACCGGCCCGACGTCAAGGACCGGCTCGGCATCGGCTACGAGGCGCTGAAGGCGGTGAACCCGCGCATCATCCTCGCCTCGGTCTCCGGCTTCGGCCAGACCGGCCCCTACCGCACCCGCGCCGGCTTCGACCAGATCGCCCAGGGCATGGGGGGCCTCATGGCGATCACCGGTCATGCCGGCCAGGGACCGATGCGGGCCGGCATCGCGGTCGCCGATTCCGCCGCCGGCATCTATGCGGCGACCGGCATCATGGTCGCCCTGGCCGAGCGCGAGAAGTCGGGCGAGGGCCAGTGGGTGCAAACCTCGCTCCTGCAGGCGATGATCGCCATGTGCGACTTCCAGGCCGCCGTCTACACGGTCGACGGCAAGGTGCCGCCGCAGAACGGCAACGACCACCCGCATTCGACGCCGATGGGCGTGCTGCCGACCGCTGACGGCTACGTCAATGTCGGCGTCGGCGGCGAGGGCCAGTGGAAGAGCTTCTGCAAGGCCGTCGGACGAGACGATCTCGCCGACCATCCCGACTATGCGACCGCGAGGCAGCGCTTCCGCCACCGCCCTGCCCTGATGGGCCTGCTCGGCGATCTGTTCCGCACGCAATCGACCGGGTACTGGCTCGATCGGCTGGAGAGCGGGGGTGTGCCGGCCGGCCCCATCTACACCATGGACGAGGTCTTCGCCGATCCGCAGGTCGAGCATCTCGGCATGGCCGTGCCGATCCACCACCACGCCCGCGGCGACATCCGCCTCATCTCCCAGCCGCTCGTCATGTCGCGCACGCCGCCCACGGTCCAGACGCCGGTGCCCGAGCCCGGCGAGCATACCGACGAGGTTCTGGCCGAGGCAGGCTTCTCGCCCGCCGACATCGCGCGCCTGCGCGCCTCCAAGATCGTCTGACGTTTCGTTTGAAAGGACATCCCTTGACCCAAGGCTCCGAGCACAAGCCCTCCGTGCGCTATGCAGCGGCGAACGGCATCGCCACGCTGACCATCGACCAGCCCGCCAAGATGAACGCCATGACGTTCGACATGTGGTCGAGCGTGCCGGGACTGGTGAAGCGCGCCGAAGAGGATCGCTCCGTCCGGGTCATCGTCGTCACCGGTGCGGGCGAGAAGGCCTTCTGCGCCGGCGCCGACATCTCCCAGTTCGGCGAGAAGCGCA
>CAZEZD010000117.1:0-8097 GCA_964516115.1 uncultured Hyphomicrobiales bacterium | reverse complement strand
CAACCTGCAGCATCAGGTGAACGCCACCCTGCAGATCGAGGCCGAGCGTCATGTGCGTGCGCAGCGCCCGCGGCAGCTTGTCCACCCATGACTGCGGCAGCACGTTCGGCACGGCCAGCAGCATGGTGGCGAGCACCGTCATCAGAACCAGGGTCGCCTTCCAGCGCGTGAAGCTCAGCATCGATCGGTCGTCCTCGGGGGCGGGCCGTCAGCGGCCCGGATGCATCACTTCTCGTCGGCCGGTTCGCTCTTCGAGCGCAGGTCGGAGACGAACTGCTTGGCGGCGCGAATCCGCACGTTGTCGGCAATCTCCAGCTCGATCGTCGAATCGTCGATCACCTTGGTGATGCGGCCGATCACCCCGCCGGAGAGTGTCACCTGGTCGCCGCGGCGCAGGCTCCCGATCATCTCCTGATGCGTCTTCACCTTCTTCTGCTGCGGGCGCAGGATCAGGAAGTACATGATGATGAAGATCAGCACGAAGGGCAGCATCGACATCAGGATGTCGTTGGAGCCGCCCGCACCGGTCTGCGCGAAGGCCGGAGTGATGAACATGAAGGTTCCTCTTGGAGATTTCCCGAGGCGGAAGCGCGACGGGACGGATTTCGGCGCGGACTATAGCCAGCAAGGCGTCGAATGCAACGATGCCTTGGCCGGCGCGAAAAGCCATGTAAGCCGCGCGCGGCTTTTGTTCCAGTGGCCGGATTGCCTCATGCGGCACGCTGGTGCATGGGACGGGCAAAGTCCGCTGGAGTGACGCCTTTGTCCCAAGCCCTCGACCCGGTCGTGCTCGAACGCATCGCGGCCGCCCTCGAACGCCTGGCGCCGCCCGTGCCCCGCGTCCCCGATCTGGCCGCGGCGGATGCCTTCGTGTGGAACCCGCAGGGACCCCGCCTCGACCCCGTGCCGAAGGTCAATCGCGTCGAAATGGTGCTCCTGCGCGGCATCGACCGGGCTCGCGATACCCTGATCGAGAACACCCGGCGCTTCGCCGAGGGCCTTCCCGCCAACAACGCCCTCCTGTGGGGCGCCCGCGGCATGGGCAAGTCGTCGCTGGTCAAGGCCGCCCACGCCACCGTCAACGGCGACCTGGCCGGTGCCGGCAAACCGGCGATCCTGAAGCTCGTCGAAATCCACCGCGAGGATATCGAGAGCCTGCCGCAGCTCATGACCATGGTCCGCACGACCGGATACCGCTTCATCGTCTTCTGCGACGACCTGTCCTTCGACCATGACGACACGTCCTACAAGTCGCTGAAGGCCGTGCTCGAAGGCGGCATCGAGGGCCGCCCGGACAATGTGATCTTCTACGCCACGTCGAACCGCCGGCACCTCCTGCCGCGCGACATGATGGAGAACGAGCGCTCGACCTCGATCAATCCCGGCGAGGCCGTCGAGGAAAAGGTGTCGCTCTCCGACCGGTTCGGTCTCTGGCTCGGCTTTCACAAATGCAGCCAGGACGAATACCTCGCCATAGTCTTCGGCTACGTCGACCATTTCCGCCTGACGGCCGACGGGGATGTGGTGCGCGCAGAGGCGCTTGAGTGGGCGACGACGCGCGGATCGCGCTCGGGCCGCGTCGCCTGGCAATTCGTCCAGGAACTGGCCGGCCGGCTTGGCGTCCGGCTCGACGGCTGATCGGAAAGGAAGTGGGGCGGCACCGCCGTGCCGCCCCTGAAATGACCGGTCCCTTGGAGGTCGCAGGAGAGGACCGATCGACTATCCGGCCCGGCAATACCGGGAAACTCGGGTGGTTGCGGGGCGTCAGTTCGCCCCGAGGAAGGTCATCGGATCGACCGGCGTTGCACCACGGCGGATCTCGAAATGCAGCTGCGGCGAGGACACGTTGCCGGTCTGGCCGGCCGCAGCGATCGTCTGCCCCCGCCTCACCTGCTCGCCGCGCCGGACCGCAATCGACGAATTGTGGGCATAGGCGGTGACGAAGCCGTTGGCATGGCGCACCAGGACGAGGTTGCCGTAGCCCCGGAGCTCGTTGCCGGCATAGGCGACGACACCGTCTTCCGCCGCCTTGATCGGGGTGCCCTGCGGCACCGACAGCTTGATGCCGTCATTGCTGCCGGCGCGGAAGCTGGAGACGACGCGCCCGCGGACGGGCCAGCGGAACTGCGGCTCGGCCGATGCGGCGCGTGCCGGCGCCTCGGCAGTTGCCGACGCTTCGGCAGCGGCCTGGACCGGCGCGGGCGCTGGAGTGCTCTGCTGCGCAGCCAGAGCCGGTTGCGCGGGCGGGATCGCCGCGGTCGGCTGCGGATCGGCCTGCCGGCCAGCCGGTGTCGACTGAGCCTGCGCCACGGCGCGCTGGGCCTGCTCGCGGCGAGCCGCAGGAGCGGGAGTGGCGGAGGGCTCGACCGAGAGCTGGCGCGACGATGTTGCGGCAGCCTGCGCCGACGGGATCTGCAGGATCTGTCCCGTGCGCAGTGACTGCGTCGGCTGGAGCCTGTTCGCGGTGGCGAGTTGCTGACGGGAAATGCCGTAGCGACGCGCGACACCTGCGAGCGTCTCGCCACCGGTGACGGTATGAGTGCCCGAGCGGGTCGCAGTGCGCGTCGGGACCGACGCGGGAGCCGGTGACGCTGCCGATGGCTGTGCGCCGGGCTGCCAGTTCATGCGACCTGGCTGCTGCGTCGGGGTCGCAGCGGCGGTGCGTTGCGGAGTTGAGGTTATGGCCTGAGTCTGCACGCGGCGCGGCTGGTCAGGAGTCGCAACCGGCTGCCGCACGAGGTCGGAACCACCGCTGCGGGCAGGCTGAGGCGCAGAAGCACCAGCGAGCGAGTAGGTCGGGATCACGACGTTCTGACCCGCCGAAAAGGGCTGGTTGCCACTGATGCCGTTGGCCTGCGCGATCGCATTCGCCGGTACGCCGTAGCGGCGGGAGAGAGCCTCGGGCGTGTCGCCCTGGGCTGCGCGGATCGTAGTGCCGCCGGTGGCCGACCAGCCGCCGCGACCGGAACCGGCCGGACCGCCGGACGTCGTCTGGCCCATGGCCATCTGCCGCACCGCGGGCGTGTTGGGGCTCGACGAGCCGAAGCCCTGTCGGGGCGTGACGGTGCCCGTCGTCAGGCCGGGGTCACCTCCCTGGCCGAACGGCGAGCCGCCGCCCTGCGCCGTCGCCGCGGGAGGCGGAGACGGTACGACGAAGTCGCGTGCCGGCAGAGGCTGCGAGTCCACCTGCGCGACGGGCGCGGCCTGAACCTGCTGCGGCGCCGAGGCGCTGGCAACCTGCCGGGTGCTGAAGGGATTGTCGTCGAAGCGCGCCACATCGGAGCTGCACGCAGCGCCAAGGCTCGAAACCGCGAAGACGAGGACTGCCCGGGACAAGCCGGAGAACGCACGAGGACGCATGGCTACTCTCACGCGGTACGCAACAAGTGACGACCCGATTTATGACCTGTTCAGGTTAAGGTTCGGTTGTCATCCCGCGAAAATATCGCGGAACTCAAAGACGCCGGGCCACCCCGTGAACGGCCGGATCGACTTGCGCGACGGCAAAGGCCGTCCGTCGTGCGGGGCTGTCCGCCTTGTCCGTCCGTACCACCACGCCGGCCGTCAGTGGGGTCACCATGATGCCGTCGGGCGCGAGTTGGGCGAGCAGATGCGGCGGCGGATCGGACACTGCGCAGGTCAGCAGGATGCGGTCATAAGGCGCGCGGGTCAGGTGTCCCTCATAGCCGTCCCCGAAGATCGTCTCCACCATGTCATAGCCGAGGGAGCGCAGGCGCGCGTGCGCGGCATCGGCGAGCGTCCGCCATCGCTCGACGGTGACGACGCTGGCCGCGAGCCGCCCGAGAACGGCGGCGGCATAGCCCGAACCCGTCCCGATATGGAGGACGCGATGCTCCGGCGCGACGTCCAGGGCCTCGATCATGGCCGCCTGCAGGGTCGGACGCAGGATGGTCTGCCCCATGCCGATCGGCAGCGCGACGTCCTCGTCGGCCAGGGGGAAATGGCGCTCCTCGAGGAACGGCACTCGCGGCACCTGTTCCATCGCCCGCAGGACGCGCCGGTCGCTGAGACCTGACTGGCGGAGCATCAGCACGAATTCCGCGGCCGCCAGGAAATGCTCCGGTCCGGGCGCGGCGTTCATGACCGGGCCTCAGGAGCCGGGTGCGCGGTCGCCGGCGAAAACGGCGGCGAGCCGGGTCATCGACGGTTCGTCGGTCATGTTGATCTCGAGCGGCGTCACCGAGATATAGCCCTCGGACAGGGCCCAAAGGTCGGTGCCGTTCTCGATCCGGTGGCGGTTCCGCACGAAGGCGATCCAGTAATAGGGATTGCCACGCCCGTCATGACGCGGATCGATCGTGAGAATCTCCTGGTCCCTGCGGCCCTGCGCCGTCACCTGGACGCCGCGCACCTGATCCGGGCTGCGATTGGGAAAGTTCAGATTGATCAGCGATCCTGAGCGGATTCCCTCCTCGAGGATAGTCCGGATGATGCCGGGCGCGTGGGCCTCGGCCGTCTCATAGGGCACCTGGTGGCGGCTCTCGGGACCATAGGCCTGAGACAGGGCGACGGAGGGAATGCCGAGGATCGTGCCTTCCATGGCACCGGCGATCGTCCCCGAATAGCCGACGTCCTCGGCGACGTTCTGGCCGCGGTTGACACCGGACAGCACCAGATCCGGCGGATCGCCGGCCATGATGTGCTTCACGGCCATGATCACGCAGTCTGTCGGCGTTCCCTTGACCGCAAAGCGCTGCTCGGACACCTCGCGCAGGCGCAGCGGGTCGTTCAGAGAGAGCGAGTGCGAAACGCCCGACTGGTCAGTCTCGGGAGCCACCACCCAGACGTCGTCGGACAACGACCGGGCGATGCGTTCCGCCGCCAGCAGGCCCGGCGCGTGAATACCGTCATCATTGGTGACCAGAATGCGCATCAGGTTTTCTCGATGAGGGTGAGGCCGCCCATATAGGGCTGGAGGACCGACGGCACCGCGATGGTGCCGCCCTCCTGCTGATAGGTTTCCATGACCGCGATCAGCGCCCGGCCGACGGCCGTACCCGAGCCGTTCAGCGTATGGACGAACTGCGGCGCCGGCTGCTTGCTGTCGGTCGCTTTCGGCCGGTAGCGCGCGTTCATCCGGCGCGCCTGGAAATCCCCGCAGACCGAGCAGGATGAAATCTCGCGGAAGGCCTTCTGTCCCGGCAGCCAGACCTCGATGTCGTAGGTCTTGCGCGCCGAGAAGCCCATGTCGCCGGTGCAGAGGGTGACGACCCTATAGTGCAGGTCGAGGCGCTTCAGCACCTCCTCGGCGCAGGCCAGCATGCGCTCATGTTCGTCGGCCGACTGCTCGGGCGCCGTGACGGAGACGAGTTCGACTTTGAGGAACTGGTGCTGGCGCAGCATGCCGCGGGTGTCGCGGCCGGCCGCTCCCGCCTCCGAGCGGAAGCACTGGGTGGCGGCGGTCAGGCGCAGCGGCAGGACGTCCTCGGCGACGATCTCCTGCGCGACGAGATTGGTCAGCGTCACCTCGGCCGTCGGGGTGAGCCAGAGCCCCTCTCGGGTGACGAACATGTCCTCGGCCGCCTTGGGCAACTGCCCCGTGCCATAGACGGCGGCGTCCTTGACCAGCACCGGCGGATTGATCTCGGTGTAGCCGTGGACGTCGGTGTGCAGGTCCAGCATGAACTGCGACAGGGCGCGCTCCATGCGGGCAAGACGCCTCTTGAGCACCACGAAACGGGCGCCCGAGAGCTTGGCTGCCGCCTCGAAGTCCATCTCGCCCAGCGCTTCGCCGAGTTCAAAATGCTCCTTCGCACCGGCGACCACACGCGGCGCGCCGAAGCGGTGACGCTCGACATTGGCCGTCTCGTCCGGGCCGACGGGCACTTCGGGAAGCGGCAGGTTCGGGATGACTTCGATGGCGGCGAGAAGGTCGGCGCTCGCTTTCTTTTCGGTCGCCTCGGCCTCGCTCATGCTGTCCTTGAGGGCGACGACCTCAGCCTTCAGCGCATCGGCGCGGGCGCTGTCCTTCGCGGCCATGGCCTGGCCGATCTCCTTGGATGCGGCGTTGCGTCGCTCCTGCGCGGACTGCAGCACGCCGACAGCGGCCTTTCGGGCATCGTCGAGCGCGATCAGCGTTGCGGACAGGGGTTCGCGCCCGCGCGCGGCGAGCGCGATATCGAAGGCTTCAGCGTTGTCCCGGATCCAGCGGATGTCGTGCATGGTCGTCTCGCAGGCTGCGGCGGGAAGACTCCCTGGTGGAGCAACCGCCCCAGCGGCTTAAGCGAGGGGCATCGGCAAGGCAAGACGCGATGGAGGCACGCCTCGCGACCGGCGCACGTCACGCGTCGAAAGCGAACCGCGCCAGCACCTCGAAACGGGCGGAACGATCCTTCTGGCGGAACACGCAGAGCCCGTCTATGGGCAGCGGAGCAGCCACCTCTTTATAGGCCGCCGCCAGCCCCGCGCGCACGGCCTCCCGCCGCTCCTCCGGCAGTGAACCGGTCAGGGTCATGTGGAACCGGAAATCCTCGAAGACATAGGGGTAGCCCCAGGCGTCGAGTTGGGCGACCTGCCGGTCGCTGAGCGGAGCCTTCAGGCGGCGCGCGCGATCGGCTTCGGTGAGCGGGGCTCGGAAGGCGTCGAAATCGCGCACGCAGCCGGCGGCGAGCGCCGTCAGTTCTGGCGATGCCACCCCCGGCACGAGGGCGACGAACCGCCCGAGAAGCACCACCTCGAGAGCTGGAACGGCGAAGGCCTGCCGCCGCTCGGCAAAGAGCATCGCCGCTTCGAGGAGATCACCCTCCTCCATACCCGCGGCGAGGGAGAACGGTGCCTTGAGCGTGCCGTGGAACCCGTAGCGGCGCGGGTCGTGCGTCAGATCGGCCCAGTCGGCGGCGGCGCAGGGGGGATGGGACGGAAACGGCAGCGCGCGGCCGGCCGCGGCATCATAGCCGATGACGGATGAACCGAAGTGCCAGAGGCGGCTGTCCGGTGAGGGGGCGGCATAGAGCGCATAGCGGACTGTCATGCCGCGCGTGTAATGCGGCGGCATGACCGGCTCAAGACATCATTGCAGGCGGTAGCGCGTCCGCAGCCAGCGAATGCGCGCCTCGGTCTCGACAACAAGACAGGGACCAACGATGCCGGAATAGATGGAGTTGGCGAAGCGGTTGGGCGTCTCATAGGCCTCGAGAGCGCAGGTCTTGTCGCGCAGGTTCCGCCAGATATCCTGCAGGGCGACGGCCTGCGCCGACCAGTCCGCCCGCTCCGCCGGCGCAAGGTCCGCCCGCCTGCCGATGGCGCCGAGGACGGCGGTAAGGAGTGCTGCAAGTTCGCGGTCGAGCCGGACGACGTGGCGTTCATAGCAAGCCGTCAGCGGCTGGTAGTCGCCGCCTCGGCCGGGATGGCGGCAGAGCGGCTGCGCGCCTTCCGCGGCGATGACCTCGCGGCGGTTCGTCCCGCGCCCTCCTGCGGTGAAGCTCGCTCGCGGAACACCCCCCTCACCGCCGAAGCGGTGGTCGAGGTCCGCGACAATGACGGCGCCAATGGACAGCCGGCAGTCAAGCGCGGCAATCTCGACGGCCGCGGCAGCCATGCGCCGCTCGCGGCCGATGAGTTGTGGCGAGCAAAGGCGTTCGCGCAGGGCGAGCCAGAGATCCAGCACCTTGCCGAGAGATGTCGTCCATTCGGCACGGTCGCCGGCTTCGAGATTGCCGTCCCACCCGGCCACGGCTTGCATGGACCGAGCGCGAACCGCCGCCAGGGCGCCCGTCATGGCGGCATCCGCCGCGGCGAGACACTCCCGGCGCGGCTCAGGGGCAATGCTCGCCGCGCAGGCATGCCCCGCCGCCTGGTTCGGCAGGGACTGCGCCCGCGCGCCGGTCGTCACGCCCGCCAGGAGCAGGCCGATCACCAACAGAATTAGCCGCGGTCGCATGGAAACCCCTCGTCGCTTCACGGAGCGGACGAATGCCGGCTGCAGGTTTCGTTCCGATGCCGGCCGGTGCGCCGTGTCCTTCAAGCGTTGCGGTCCCGAGGGAGCTTTGCGCCAGCGATGCGCCGGCCTATATAGCCCTTGCCAGACGAGAACCCCGCCCGGATGCTGAACAGTCTCGACATCGCCAAGCCGCCGTC
>CAZEZD010000116.1:0-8102 GCA_964516115.1 uncultured Hyphomicrobiales bacterium | reverse complement strand
GATCGAGCCGATCATGGCCCGGTAGCCGTCGAGCGAGACGGGCTTGTGGAACATGGCGTTGGCGCCGCATTCATAGGCCTTGTCGACGGCCGGCCGCGCCGTGTCGCCGGAGATGACGACCACCGGGATGTGACGTGTCGATTCATCGCCCCGCAGCGCCTTCAGGAAATCGAACCCGTCCATGGCCCCGAGCCTGAGGTCGAGGATGATGATGTCGGGGTCCTCGATGAGAACCGGATTGTCGCCGCGCGCCTCGGCGAAGTGCAGCCGCGCCAGCGCCTCCTCGGCGGAGCTGAAGGTCTCGAACGCGCAGTCCGGGATACGCTCCTCGAAGAACTGCAGCATGAAGCCGATGTCATGCAGTTCGTCGTCAATGATCATGAGGCGCGTCAATTGCCGCATGTCCGTCTCCGGCCAGCAACGTGAGGATTTTCAGGAACGCGATGAAAAGCCCGCAACGCCAGGAAAGGCCCGGCGCATCGTTACCAGACTACAGTCTGGGGGGAGACGAGACAACAGGCCGCCGCGGCGATCCGGCGGCATTTCCAGATCAAATTACCATGTGAGAAAAATGCGACGGCGGTAGTAGGAAAGTCTCTTCGGGGGACAGGGATGAGCTTTCGAAGACGTTACGTCGGGTGCCCTGTTGCTGTCGCAGCTCCCGGGCGGCCAGGGAGCGACACAGGGTGTCGGAGCATCAGGACTGCCTGCCGGCCGCCACGACGCCGGGGGCGGGCGAAGGCGGGAGTGCGCCGCGGTGTCTCAGGGCTGCTTCTTTCCGTCCGCAGCGAACTGTCTGAGGAAGGCGGTCAGATTGGCGATCTGGGCCTGGTCGCGAATGCCGACGAACACCATGCGCGTGCCGGGCGTGACGGTCCGCGGATCCCGGATGTAGGTCGCGAAGTTGTCTTCCGCCCAGACCTTTTCGGCGACCGCCGGGGTCTTGTAGGCCGGCGAATAGTTGAAGCCGGCGACCGATCCAGCCCGGCGGCCGAAAAGGCCGTTGAGCTGCGGGCCGACAAGGTTGCGCGCCGTCTCGCCAAGCTGATGGCAGGCGCGGCACTGGCTGGCGAAAACGCGTTCGCCGGCAGCCGGGTCACCGGCCGTCTGGGCGAGGGACGGAGACGCCGCGGCGAGAGCAACGGCCACACCGGCGGCGAGGACATGGATGCGCATGGGCTTTCCCGATTGTTGGGCACCGCCGGGGCGGAGGCCGCCTGTCGTTGGTCGACGTAGAAGATAGTGACTGGCACAGACCGGGGCCAGCGGCCTTGATCTGCCTCAGTGCGCCGTCACGTCCTCAATGCGCCGCGACTTCGGGGCTCGCGCTTTTCGCGAGGACCGGGTTACGAAACCGCATCCGAAGGATTATTTAGGTTCGCGGAATATGTAGGTGGGCAGCACCGGCATGCCTCTTGCGTGGATTGCTCCAACGTATCGGGCGTCAGTGAGGTGAGATCGATGTCGTCGGGCGTTGCAGCAATTGCCGGAGCTTTCGCCGCCCAGGACGGCAGGTCGCCGGCCATCGAGAGCCTCATGGGCAAGGCCCGCGACGCCAGCGATTTCCTGAAGGCGCTGGCGCACGAGAACCGCCTGCTTCTGCTCTGCCTCCTCTCCGAGAGGGAGCGCTCGGTCGGGGAGCTGGAAACAATCCTGGCCCTGCGGCAGCCGACCGTCTCGCAGCAGCTGGCGCGCCTGCGGCTCGAGGGGCTCGTCACGACCCGCAGGGACGGCAAGACGATCTACTACAGTCTCGCGAGCGACGACGTGCGACGGGTGATCGGTGTCGTTTACGACATCTTCTGCGGCGCACCGGACAAGTCCGCAGACTGATCCCCGACACGCCAGACCAGGAGAGCGCGCGCCGCACCGGTGCTAGACTTCCCGAAAACATCCCGCGAATCACACGCGGATGGAGGGAATGGTCTTGGACGATGCGGTGAAGGAACGTTCGCTCGCGGTCTACCTCGCCGCCTTCGCGGCGGCTCTCTCCATTCCGCTGCTGCTCCTCGCCGGTCTGCTCGCCTGGCGCTATGCACAGGCCGAGGGCGCCCGGCTCGAGGCGGGTGGCCTGCAGCGCACGGAGAACGTCGCGGCGGAGATCGACCGGCTTCTGTCGTCCCGCCTCGCCATCCTGAAGGTCCTTGCGACCTCGCCGACCATCGACCAGCGCGACTTTCTTGCGTTCGACGATCAGGCGCGCGAGTTCTCCGGCCTCGGCATCGAGATCCGGCTGCGCGGCCTTGACGGCCAGATCGTGGTCGATACCAGCGTGCCCCGGGGAATGCCCCTGCCGAACTGGCCGATGATCGAGCCGATGCAGGAGGCGATCGCGCTCAAGGCGCCGGTCTTCTCCAACCTGTTCGTCAGCCGGGGCACCGGCACCTATGCGGTGGCCATCTTCCTGCCGGTGATCCGCAATGGCGAGGTCGCCCACCTGATATCGACAACCTTCAGTCCCGACGTCTTCTCGCGCGTGATGACGGAGTTCGGCGTCCGCGCTCCCTACTCCGCCTCTCTGTCGGACCGCTCCGGTCTCATCATCGCCCGGTCCGAACGGCATGCCGAACTGGTCGGGCGCCCGCTGCCCGCCTTCACGGCGGCCGTCGGCACCAGCGGCAACTGGCGCGGCACCAATGCCACCGGCATCCCCGTGTCCGCTTTCTACATCCGCTCGCCGATATCGGGGTGGCTGCTGACGCTCGGCGTCGACGTGACGGCCCTCAACCGCTCGCTGTGGCAGTCGCTGGGATGGATGGCGGCAACCGCCGTGCTTCTGCTCACGCTAGCCGTTGGGATGGCATGGTTGATCGTCGGCCGGCTGGCCTCCGCAAGCCGTGCAATGACGGACGCCGCGACGGCTGTGGGCCGAGGGCAGCTCACGGTCGTGCCGAAGACGCAGATCGCCGAGGTCAACCGGGTTGGCGAGGCCTTCGCCCAGGCCTCCGTCCGGCTCCACCTCCAGTCCGCGGCGCTGGCGCGCGCCAACCGCGAACTGGAGCAGCGGGTCGAGCAGCGCGGGGTCGAACTCAAGGCGAGCGAGGAGCGCTATCGGCTGCTCGCCGAAAACGCCAGCGACTTAATCATCCTGCGCAACGCCGAAGGCCGTGTCTTCTATGCATCCCCCTCCGCCCGCAAGCTGCTCGGCTATTCGCCGGAGGAGATGCGGGAGATCAGGCCGGCCATGCTGGTCCACCCCGACGACTGGGCGCGGGTGAACACCATCAACCAGGCCATCAGCGAGGGGAGAGACCTCGGCTTCAGCATCCACCGGCTGCGCCACAAGGAGGGTCACTGGGTGTGGATCCAGGCGGCGTACAGCCGCCTCGAGGGCGTCGGGCCGGACGAGCCCAACATCATGGTCGTCGTTCGCGACGACACCGAGAGGCAGGAGCAGGAGGCAAGGCTCCACCAGTCCAACGAGGCCCTGCGGCAGTTCTCGGCCATCGTGTCGCATGATCTGCAGGCGCCGCTGCGCCACATCAACATGTTCTCGGACATGCTGAAGTCACGCGTCGGCGAGAGCGACCCGCAGGCGGCGGGCTATGCAGCCAGCATCATGGCGAGCGTCGAGCGGATGCAGCGCCTCATCCGCAGCCTCATCGCCTACACGCAGGTCGCCTACGCTTCGGTGAAACAGGAGGATGTCGACCTCGCGCGGGTCGCGGCGGACGCCGTGGCGCTGCTGGGAGCGGATATCGAGGCCGCCGGCGCATCGGTGAAGACCTTCAACCTGCCCGTCGTGACGGGAGACGGGGAACTGCTCACCCGGCTGTTCCAGAATATCATCGGCAACGCGGTGAAGTACCGGGGCGAGGAACCGCTGGTCGTGAAGATCCGCGCCCGCCCAGCGGGGCGCTTCTGGGAAATCTCGGTGGAGGACAACGGCATCGGCATCGACGGGACCTATGCCGACCGGATCTTCGAGATCTTCCGCCGCCTGCACCGCGACGAGAGCCGCTATCCCGGACTCGGGCTGGGGCTCGCCCTGTGCCGCCGCATCGTGGAGAGCCACGGCGGCGAAATCTGGCTCGACAAGGAGTGGTCTGGCGGCGCACGCTTTCTCATGACTTTGCCGCGTCGGCGTGCGGACAGGCCAAGGGGAAGGGGAGGAGAGGATGCAGATGCCGGGTCGGAAGCTGCTGATCGTCGATGACGATCCCAACGAAGTCCTGTTCCTGCGCAACGCCTTCGACGGAGCCGCGTCGTCGTTCGACATCCGCCACGCCGCCTCCGGCGCGGCGGCGCTGGCCGCGATCCCGGTCTTCCATCCCGATCTCCTCCTGCTCGACCTGAACATGCCGGGCATGGATGGCTATGACGTGCTCGGACGGATCCGCGCCGGCGATGCCACCCAGGGACTGCCGACCCTCATCTTCTCCTCCTCGGAGCGGCAGGAGGACGTCGATCGCAGCTATCGAAACCACGCCAACGCCTATGTGGTGAAGCCGCGCTCCTTCGAGGGCTATCGCCAACTGGCCGAGAGCATCGAGCGCTTCTGGTACGAGACCGCCCGGCTGTGACGGGCAGGGTCATCGTGCTGCGGGCGGCCACGTTCGTCGCGCTGGCTGTCGGTCTCTGGGGCTGCGTGACGACGGCCTCGCCGACATGCCCGCCCGGCGGCCGCGAGCGTCTGGTCGCGGAATTGCTGTTCGGCCGCAACATCGGCGGGCGCGTCGGTGTCACCGAGACCGCCTTCCGGCGCTTCGTCGATGCCGAGGTGACGCCCCGCTTTCCCGATGGCCTGACCATCACCGACAGTCGCGGCCAGTACCGGCAGGCCGACGGCCGGCTGGTGCGCGAGCCGGGCAAGGTGATCCTGATCGTGCTGGGCGACGAGGCGCGCGACCTGCCGCGCCTCGCCGAGGTCGCCTCCGCCTATCGCCGCCGCTTCGCGCAGGAATCGGTGGGCATCATGACGCGCCGCGCCTGTGTCGCCTTCTGACCGGCTTGAAGGCGAAGGCCGGAGGGCGCTAGATCGCGCGCCATGAAGACGACCAACGCTCCGCGTCCCGATCCATCGCCGCTGCCGCCCGACCTGTCGGAGCGCAAGATCCGCGCCCGCTCCTGGTTCGAGGCGCTCCGCGACGACATCTGTGCCCGCCTCGAGGCCCTCGAGGATGAACTGACCGGTTCTCCGGCGCCGGCCGGCCGGTTTCGTCGCAAGCCCTGGACGCGCACCGACCATACCGGCCGTGACGGCGGCGGCGGTGTCATGAGCATGATGGCGGGCCGCGTCTTCGAGAAGGTCGGCGTCCATTGCTCGACGGTCTATGGCGAGTTCGCCCCCGAGTTCCGCGCCCAGATTCCCGGCGCCAGCGACGACCCGCGCTTCTTCGCGACCGGTATCTCGCTGATCGCCCATCCGGTGAATCCCAACGTCCCGGCCGTCCACATGAACACCCGGTTGGTGGCGACGACGCGGATGTGGTTCGGCGGCGGCGCCGACCTGACGCCGGTTCTCGACCGCCGCCGCAAGCAGGACGACCCGGACACGCTCGCCTTTCACGCTGCCATGCAGGCGGCCTGCGCGCCGCATTCCGTCGCCGACTATGCCCGGTACAAGGCCTGGTGCGACGACTACTTCTACCTGCCGCACCGCAAGGAGCCGCGCGGCATCGGCGGCATCTTCTTCGACTATCTCGACAGCGGCGACCGGGATGCGGACTTCGCCTTCACCCAGGATGTCGGGCGCGCCTTCGCCGACATCTATCCCGAGCTTGTCAGGCGCAACGTGGGAACGCCGTGGACCGAGGCCGACCGGGAGGAGCAACTCGTGCGGCGCGGCCGCTATGTCGAGTTCAACCTGCTGCATGACCGCGGCACGGTGTTCGGGCTGAAGACGGGCGGCAACGTGGAGAGCATTCTCTCCTCCATGCCCCCGGTCGTGAAATGGCCGTGAGCCCCGAAGGGCGGCACGGAGGGAGGGGAGCATGATGCAGCGGATGACGGGCGGCGAGGCGATCGTCGCGGGGCTCCTCGCCAACGGGGTCGACACGGTCTTCGGCCTGCCGGGCGCGCAGATGTATCCGCTCTTCGACGCACTCGCCCGCAATGCCGACCGCATCCGCACCATCGGCGCGCGGCATGAGCAGGCCTGCGGTTACATGGCCTTCGGCTACGGGCGTTCGACCGGCCAGCCCGGGGTCTATTCGGTCGTGCCCGGTCCGGGCCTCCTCAACACCACGGCGGCGCTGGCGACGGGCTGGGGCTGCAACACGCCGATGGTCTGCCTGACAGGGCAGGTCCCTTCGGCCTTCATCGGCAGGCGCCGCGGCCACCTGCACGAGATCGCCGACCAGCTCGGCACGCTGAAGTCGCTGGTCAAATGGGCCGAGCGGATCGAGCGGCCGGCGGATGCGCCGGCCCTTGTCGCCGAGGCCTTCCGGCAGGCGCAGTCGGGACGACCTGGGCCGGTGGCGCTCGAGATGGCCTGGGACGTCATGGCGGATTCCGAGGTTGTGCCGGATGCCATCGCCGGCGTCCGCGACGCGCCGCCGAAGCCCGCCCCGGCGATGATCTCCCACGCCGCCAACCTCATCCGTGCCGCCCGCCTGCCGATCATCATGACGGGATCGGGAGCCCAGCATGCGGCGGATGAGATCGCCCGCCTTTCCGAAACCATCGGCGCGCCGGTGGCGGCTTTCCGCGGCGGGCGCGGGGTGGTCGACGAGGCCGGCCCCTGGGGCCTGTCGTCCTATGCCGCCTTCCGCCTCTACCGCGACTGCGATCTCGTCGTCGCCATCGGCACGCGGCTTGAGATGCCCACCATGCGCTGGGGCAACATGATGCAGGTGGCGACCGGCCTTGATGGCGGCCGCAAGCTCATCCGCATCGATATCGATCCCGCCGAGATGACGCGGCTCGTCGCCGATGCGGGCATCGTCGCCGACAGCGCCGAGGCGGCGGCTGCGCTGGTCGAGGCCCTGGCCGGCCATCGCGGACCCGACAACGGTGCGGCCATTGCAACGGCGCGCGCCGAGGCCGCCTCGGCCATCCGCGTCGTCCAGCCCGAGATGGACTATCTCGATGTCATCCGCGACGCCCTGCCGGCCGACGGCATTCTCGTCGAGGAGCTGTGCCAGGCCGGTTTCGCCAGCTATTTCGGCTACCCCGTCCACCGGCCACGCACCTATGTCTCGACCGGCTTCCAAGGCACGCTCGGCTTCGGCTTCCAGACGGCGCTCGGCGTGAAGGTCGCCCATCCCGACCGCGACGTGGTGTCCATCGCCGGCGACGGCGGGTTCATGTTCGGCGTGCAGGAACTGGCGACCGCCGTGCAATACGGCATCGGCCTCGTCACCGTCGTCTTCAACAACCAGGCCTACGGCAATGTCCGCCGTGACCAGGAGACGCGCTACGGCAACCGGCTGATCGGCGCCGACCTGGTCAATCCGGATTTCCCCGCCCTGGCGAAGGCCTTCGGGGTGGACAGCGCGACCGCCTCCTCGCCGGCCGAACTGCGTCCGGTTCTGTCCCAGGCCCTGCAAACGGCGCGGGCGACGTCGCGCCCCTCGCTCATCGAGGTGAAGGTCGAACGCGGATCGGAGGCCTCGCCCTGGCCCTTCATCCACCCGGTGAAGGCCTATTGACCGGCGCATTGCATCGCCCAAGTGCGTCCGGAAGCGAGCCTCGAAGGACGCACCTGGCTCATGCAAGGCAAGCCTCTGGCCTCAGGCGTCTAGCCGCAATTACCTATCATAGGAAAGAAATCATTGACACGGCGCCCCGCCGTTGATAGGTTGGTGCGTTCGTGCAGTGATGGGGTTTGACGACTGACGGGAGCTGGGCATGGATCGCAGACATCTGATCGCCGGCGCGGCCCTGCTGCCTTTCGCCGTGCGCGGCGCTCGCGCCCAGTCCGGCCCGATGCGCTTCATCTTTCCCTTCGCCGCCGGCGGGGCAGGGGACGCGCTCACCCGCATCGTCGCCGACGAGATCGGCAGGGCGCTGAACGAGACGACCATCGTCGAGGCGCGTCCGGGTGCCGGCGGCCAGATCGGCACGCAGGCGGTCATCAACGCGCCGCCCGATGGCCGCACCTTGTTGCTGACGCCGGTGGCGCCGATCATCATTCACCCGATCATCTTCCCGCAGCTGCC
>CAZEZD010000115.1:0-8132 GCA_964516115.1 uncultured Hyphomicrobiales bacterium | reverse complement strand
CCCGTCGTCATCGGTTGAGGCGCACGGTACCCGTTTCGGCGAGGTCATAGCCACCGAGTGCCGCAGCGCGCTGCGCGAAGGCCGGACTGCGGATGAAGGCGACGAGCCTCTGCATGGCGGGCTCGAAATAGCTGCGCCGGCGCAAGGCCAGATCGAAACGCTCCCAGACGATCTCCACGAAATCGAGGCCGTGCATGGCGGCAACGGCCCGGGTTGCGATGCCGCAGTCGATCTCGCCGGCCCTGACGGCGAGGGCGAGGTCCGGGCCTGTCGGGAAGGTGCCGGGTGCGCGCTTCAAGCGGTCGTGTGGCAGCCCGGCGCGGGCGACGATGGCCTCGAGCAACATCTGGGCCCCCGCAGCCTTCGGGCGCAGACCGATCCGCGCGCTGGTGCGCGCGACATCGTCCAGCGATCCAATGCCCAGCGGATTCCCCGCGGCCACGACAAACCCCTGCTCGCGGCGGGCGAAGGCGATCAGCACGCCGTCATGGAGGCCGGCGCGTGCGGCCACGCCGTCGACATTGGCGCGATCATCGTCACCCTGGCCGTGCAGGTGGATGGCCGCGGCGGCGACCTCGTTGCGCTCGAGCCGGTCGAGCCCCGCCTCGGAGCCCTCGGCGAGCAGGGCGAGGCCCGAGCCGGACTGCCGCGCCGCCCATTCGAGGAGCGGATCATGGCTGCCGCCGATGATCGGCGGGACAGGTTCGGCGATGAAGCCGTCGGGTCTGGCGAGCCCGGCCGACACCCAGCGGTCGAGCGCGGCGCGCGGGAACAGCCACTTGCCCGTGACCTTCGAGCAGGGAATGGCCGCATGGGCCACGAGTTCATACAGCTTGCGCTCCTTCAGCCGCAGATAGGTGGCGGCCTCTTCCGTCGTGAGGAATACGTCATCCTGCATATGGATGCTCCTGGGCGCATAAATTCCACGTTTGTCGAACGGTATTTGAAATCCGTATCATACGCAAAATCGCTTCCCACCTACGCATCTGGCTCGCGCATCGTGGATGTCACCCAATCCTTCTCGGCCGCGCTCGGGCTCATGCTGGGAGGCGACCCCGCATTCCTTGCCATCGTCGGGCTGTCGCTCTCCGTGACGCTCTCGGCCGTGTCCATCGCCGCCCTCATCGGCCTGCCGCTCGGCGCGCTTCTGGCGCTGTCGCGCTTTCCCGGCCGCGGCGCGCTGGTCGTGCTGGTCAACGCCATGATGGGACTGCCGCCTGTCGTCGCCGGGCTGGTTGTCTTTCTGGTCCTGTCCCGGTCGGGGCCGCTTGGGTCCCTCGGCCTGCTGTTCACGCCAGCCGCCATGGTCGTGGCGCAGACGCTCCTCGTCCTGCCGATCATCATCGCCATCACGCGCCAGCTCGTCGAGGACCTGCACGGCGAATACCGAGAGCATCTGGCCTCCCTTGGACAAACGGGGTTCAGAGCCATTCCGACCTTGCTGTGGGACGGGCGGTTCGCGCTGGCGACCGCCATCCTGGCCGGCTTCGGCAGGGCCAGCGCCGAGGTCGGTGCCGTGCTCATCGTCGGCGGCAACATTGCCGGCTACACGCGCACCATGACCACGGCCATCGCGCTGGAGACGTCCAAGGGCGACCTGCCGCTGGCTCTCGGCCTCGGCATCGTCCTCATCCTGCTGACGCTGACGATCAACGCCGTCACCTACGCGGCGAGCCGCGTCGGCGCGCGGTTCGCCGGATGACGGCGATGCGCGACACGGCTTCCATCCTGCCGCTGCGCGTCGAGGGGCTCTGCTTCGACGCCGGGGGCCGGCGTCTGGTGGACGAGGTGTCCTTCACCCTCCACCGCGGCGGGGTCACGGCCATCATCGGTCCCAACGGCTCCGGAAAATCGCTGACCCTGCGCCTCTGTCACGGCCTCATCGCTCCCACCGGCGGCCATATCGGCTGGGCCTCTCCGGCCGGGGAGATCGGCGGCGCGAAGCGCCACGGCATGGTCTTCCAGAAGCCGGTCATGCTGCGCCGCTCGGCCCGCGCCAACATCATCCATGCCCTCGCCGCATCAGGGGCTTCCTGGCGCGAGCGACGCGCACGCAGCGACGAGGCGCTGGCGCGCTTCGGATTGGCAGCACTCGCCGACCGGCCTGCCCGGCTGATGTCTGGCGGCGAGCAGCAGCGGCTGGCGATCGCCAGGGCCTGGGCCCTCAGACCTGAAGTCCTCTTCCTCGACGAGCCGACCTCGCAGCTCGACCCCGGAGCCACGCGGCAGATCGAGGAGATGCTGGCGGCCCTGAAGGCCGAGGGCGTCACCCTGGCCATGGCCACCCATGACATGGGCCAGGTGCGCAGGCTCGCCGACCGCGTCCTCTTCCTCAACCGCGGTCGCCTCGTCGAGGACGCCGCGACACAGACATTCTTCGACGCACCGGTGAGCGCGGAGGCCCCGGCCTTCGTCGCCGGGGATCTCATCTGGTGACACCAAACCAAGACCCCGAGGAGACGGTCATGCCGACCAGGAGACACCTGCTCGCTGGAAGCGCTGCGCTTCTCGCCCTGGGCGCGACGGCGCTGGCGCAGGATTCGCGGCCGGCGGCGACTGCCACAGACGTGGCCGGTGCGCGCTTCATCACGGTCGCCTCGACGACATCGACAGTCGATTCCGGCCTGTTCAACCACCTGCTGCCCCTATTCAAGGCGAAGACAGGCATCGACGTGCGCGTCATCAGCCAGGGCACCGGCCAGGCGCTGGATACGGGCCGGCGGGGCGATGCGGACGTGGTCTTCGTGCACGCGCGCGCGGCCGAGGAGAAGTTCGTCGCCGACGGCCATGGCGGCCCGCGCCGCCCGGTCATGTACAACGACTTCGTGCTGATCGGCCCGAAGTCGGATCCGGCCGGCATCCGTGGCTCGCGCGACATTGCCGCAGCGCTCAGGGCGATCCAGACGAAGGCTGTGCCCTTCGTTTCGCGCGGCGACCGGTCGGGCACCCACCAGGCGGAACTCGCGCTGTGGCGCACGGCGGGCATCGACCTGACCGCGACGCGGGGGTCCTGGTATCGCGAGATCGGCCAGGGCATGGGCGCGGCCCTCAACACGGCCGGCGGCATGAACGCCTATGTGCTGTCCGACCGGGCCACCTGGCTGTCCTTCCGCAACCGCGGCGATCTCGACATTCTCGTCGAGGGCGACCGGCGCCTGTTCAACCAGTACGGCATCATGCTGGTAAGCCCGCAGCGCCACCCGCACGTGAAGCAGGCCGACGCGCAGGCCTTCATCGACTGGGTGGTGGGACCGGAGGGGCAGAAGGCCATCGCGGACTATACAGTCAACGGCCAGCAGCTGTTCTTCGCCAATGCCTCGGACACGGGGGCTTGAGGCTCCGCGTGGTGTCGAGGCAGGCAGAGAGGCCAAGGATGATCGCAAGGCCCGTTGGCACCGCGCCCCGGCGCCGTGCTATTCACTTGGCATGGATCAGCATCCCGGTGCCATGTCGAATTCCGCCCCCCTCATCGTTCCCAATCCCGCCGATCCGCGCCTGACCGAAAAGGTCACCGGCGTGAATGAGAAGGGCGAGAGGATCGAGACGTCGGTGACCGTCGAGCGTCCGCTGACGCTCTATCTGAACGCGCAGGAGATCGTCACCATGATGACGATCGGCGACTACCCGGACTATCTGGCGATCGGCTACCTGCTCAACCAGAACATGCTCAAGCCCACCGACGTGGTAACCGGCGTCGACTACGACGAGGACCTCGAGGTGGTGGTGGTGCGCACCGAGGAGCACACCAATTTCGAGGAAAAGCTGAAGAAGCGGACCCAGACCTCCGGCTGCGCGCAGGGCACCGCCTTCGGTGACCTGATGGAGGCGCTGTCGGAGATCACGCTGCCGAAGGCGGAGTTCCGCACCTCCTGGCTCTACCGGCTGACCCACGCCATCAACACCATGCCCTCGCTCTATCTGGAGGCGGGCGCGATCCACGGCTGCGTGCTCTGTCGCGAGGACAAGCCGTTGGTCTATATGGAGGATGTCGGTCGCCACAATGCGGTGGACAAGATCGCCGGCTGGATGTTCCGCCACGGCGAGAGCGGCGCCGACAAGATTTTCTACACGACGGGCCGACTGACCTCCGAGATGGTGATAAAGACCGTGCGCATGGGCATTCCCATCCTCGTCTCGCGCTCGGGCTTCACCGCCTGGGGCGTGCAGCTCGCCCGCCAGTGCGGTCTCACCCTCATTGGCCGCGCCAAGGGCAAGCGTTTCGTTGCCCTCGCCGGCGAGGACCGCATCGTCTTCGACCAGGACCTCGCCTATGTCGAGGAGGAGAGCGCCCGCCATCGCCGCAAGGGCGCCGAGGACTGAGCGATGACCGTGCCGCATCACCCGCCGACCCTCGGCGTGCTGCTCGCCGGGGGACTTGCCCGCCGCATGGGCGGCGGCGACAAGCCTCTGCGCGCGATCGGCGAACGCACGCTCATCGACCGTGCCATCGACCGCATCGCCCCGCAGTGCGACGGCCTCATCGTCAATGCCAATGGCGATCCCGCCCGCTTTGCCACGTTCGGCCTGCCGGTGGTGGCGGACACTGTCGAGGGCTTTGCCGGGCCGCTCGCCGGCATCCTCGCTGCGCTGGAATGGGTCGCGGCGAACCGCCCGGACATCGGCTGGGTGCTGTCAATCCCCACCGATTCGCCCTTCCTGCCGAGTGACCTCGTGTCCCGGCTGCACGAAGCCCGCGCCGCGGCGGACCTGCCGCTCGCCTGCGCCCGTTCGGGGGACCAGACCCATCCCGTGGTTGGCCTCTGGCCGGTGACGCTGTCGGCAGACCTCAGGCACGCGCTCGTCGTCGAGGACATGCGCAAGATCGACCGCTGGACGGCGCGCCACGGTATCGCCGAGGCCGTCTGGCCCGTCGAGCCCTACGACCCCTTCTTCAACGCCAACCGCCCCGAAGATCTGGCGGAGGCCGAGGCGATTCTCGCCCGCCATCCGCAGGCCTGACGATCAGCGCAGCAGGGCGTAGCTCAGGAAACCCGCCTGTTCGCCAGGAGCCACGCGCTCGACGGCTTCGGGCAGTTCGAGAAGGCCGTCGGTTTCCGTCAGCGAGGTAATGACACCGGCGCCCTCGCGCGGGTGGTTCACCGCCTCGATGACGCCGTCGGCCGCGCGGCGCAGCGAGACGCGGACATATTCCCGGCGGCCGAGCTTCTTCCGGTAGGCGAAAGCGACGCGGACCGGCAGGGCGAGCAGCGGCAAGGCCTCGCCGCCGCCGAGCACGGCCAGGAACGGCCTGACCACATGGGCGAAGGTGACGAAGACCGCGACCGGGTTTCCCGGCAGGCCGATGAAGGCCGCGGATTCCCCCGGCACGGCCGAGGGAATGACCCCCATGGCGACCGGCCGGCCCGGCTTGATGGCGAGCCGCCAGAAAGTGAGGCTGCCGACCTCCTCAACCGCCGCCTTGACGTGATCCTCCTCGCCAGTCGAGACGCCGCCTGAGGTGAGGATGAGGTCGTGCCCCGATGCCGCCTCGCGGAGGGCCGCGGCGACGGCAGGCCGCTCGTCCCGGAGGATGCCGAGATCGGTGACCTCGGCGCCGAGGCGCCGCAGCAGCGCCTGGAGCGTGAAGCGGTTGGAATCATAGAGCTGGGCGGGACCGAGCGGCATGCCGGGAGAGACGATCTCGTCGCCGGTGGAGAAGACGGCGACCCGGACCCGCCGCCGCACGGCGAGCCGCGTCACGCCGAGCGCCGCCGCCAGCGCGATGGCCTCGGGCGTCATGCGCCGCCCGGCGGCAAGCGCAGGCGACCCCTTCGCCAGATCCTCGCCGGCCGGCCTGCAGTTGGCGCCGGGCGCGAGACCGGCGGGCAGCACGACCGCATCGCCGTCCTGCCGGACGTCCTCCTGCATGAAGACCGTGTCGAAGCCGTCGGGCATCGGCGCGCCCGTGAAGATGCGGACCGCCTGGCCTCGGCCCTGCGGCAGAGCGGCCGCGCCGGCCGCGATACGGCCGCCGACCGGCAGGCGCGTCTCCCCGTGCGGGGCGAGATCGGCGAAGCGGACGGCATAGCCGTCGACGGCCGAGTTGAAGAAGGGCGGCAGGTCGACAGGCGCGGTCAGTCCGGCGGCGAGGATGCGGCCGTCGGCGTCGAGGAGGGAGACCTCCTCGATGCCCGCGACCGGGATGAGACCCTCAGCGACGCGCGCGAGGGCCTCCTCGACGGCGAGGAGGCGTTCCTTGAAGGCGAACTGGTCGGAGGACAGCTGGGCCACGGACATTCACCCCACGGGTTGCGGCGGCGCCTCGTGGGCGAGCGGACGTTCGGTCCGCAGTGCGTCCTGCACCAGCGGGAGCGGAGCGGCGGCGGCGAGCAGCAGCGCGGTCGCGGCCTCGATGTCGTCCGGGTGGGCGAGAGGACCGCTCCAGTCGGCGGGAGGAGCATCGCAGATGAGGCCGCGCACGTCCGCCATCTCCGGATAGAGGAAGGGCTTGCCGTTGGCGGCGCGGTTGATCTCCACCTTGGGATGGACGGCGCGCTTGAAGCCCTCGACGATGACGAGGTCACAGGGTGTGAGCTTGTCGAGGAGCTCGGCGAGCCGGGGCTCGACCTCGCCGCGCAGTTCGTGCAGGAGCGCCCACCGCCGGCCGGAGACGATCAGCACCTCGCCGGCGCCGGCAGCACGGTGCTCGAAGGAATCCTTGCCGGGATGGTCGATGTCGAAGGCGTGATGGGCGTGCTTCAGGGTCGAGACCCTGAGGCCGCGTGCCGTGAGCAGGGGCAGCACGCGCGTCAGCAGCGTGGTCTTTCCCGCGCCGCTCCACCCGGCAAGTCCAACGACCTTCATGTCGGCTCCCGTGTTGCCCGCCAACGCATTCGCGAGCGCAAACTAGTGCGGTGGTCGCCGCTTCTCCAGCCCTGAAACGACAACGCCCGGCTTTGAGCCGGGCGCTGTTTTTTCATGAATGGATCGACCTATTCGGCGGGCTGCCCGACCGCATGCGGATGCAGCGTTCCCTTGGCCATTTCTTCCTTGACCCAGAGCGAATGATGCTCCTTGGCCCAGTTGAGATCGACCTCTCCGGTGGTCATGGCGTCGGCAGCACCTTCCATGCCGACCGAGCCGATATAGGCGTGGGCGAGCATCACGGCGATCAGCAGAACCGCCACGAGGCCGTGGACGATGTTCCAGAACTGCAGGGCAAGCACGCCACCAGCCGCTTCGGGGAACAGCATATAGACGCCCGACAGCGAGAGAAGTCCGCCGCCGATGATCACGGACCAGAAGATGAGCTTCTGGCCGGCGTTGAACTTCTTCGCCGGCGGATGGCCGCCGCCGATGAGGCCGCCTCCCTGCCGGAGCCATGCGAGGTCGCCGCCGGTCGGGATGTTGTGGACGACCCAGGTCACGAACATGAAGACGAGGCCGAGCATGAAGGGCCAGGCGAGGTAGTTGTGGGCATATTTCGCCAGCTGCGACATCGCCGCGAAGGCATCCTCGCCGAAGAGCGGCGCAAGGATGAACTTGCCGAAGGTGACGTTGAGTCCCGACAGGGCCAGGACGATGAAGCAGAGCGCCGTCAGCCAGTGGATGAAGCGCTCGAAGGTGGAGAAGCGCAGGATATTGATGCCCGAACGCCCGGCATCGATCATGATGCGACCGCGCGTCAGGTAGAAGACAACGAGCAACGCCAACATGCCGAGTATGGCGACGCCGCCGATCCAGTGCATGGTACCCTGATGGAAGACCCGCCAGGCCTGACCCTGAGGCTGGATCAGGTTGCGGGCATTGGCGTCGGGAATGGTGATGCGACCCGAGAGGGTCGATCCCGAACCCGGCGTACCCGTCTGAAGGGCCTGCATGAGCTGGGCCTCGTTCACCGAGGCCGCCGTCGGATTGACCGAAGACGGCTGCTGGGCGAAGGCGGGCGCTGCAACGAACAAGGCCATCGCGACCGCGAAAGCTGCAACCAGAGACCGAAGCGAGAAGCGCATCGGATGGTCCTCCCTGCGGGATGGTCCGCCCCTGGCGGCCTCCCGGAATTGACGAGGCAGTAAGGCGGCGGAATGGCCCGCCGCCGTGCGGATCAGATGGCGATGGTTTCCTTGTAGGCCGTCTGCCAGCCCCAGGCGCCGGAGCCGTAGCCACGCTTCAGGACGCGCTCCTTGTAGATG
>CAZEZD010000114.1:0-8134 GCA_964516115.1 uncultured Hyphomicrobiales bacterium | reverse complement strand
CCTCGATGTCGATGGTCTCGATGGTGAGCGGCTTGTTGGCCTCCCAGGCGACGGCAGCACGTGACTTCATGAAGGGCTCCGGACGGTCGGGAGGCGGCGCTGCGCCGCCGACATGATGGCGTCGGACTGAACCATGCGGCGCCGCCAACCGCAATCGTCCCGCCGCGTGGTTGACGCTGTCAACCCGATCTGGTAGACACCGTCAACCTCACCGGCAGGAGGCATGCGACCATGGATGCGAAGACGGACATCGGCACACCGCGCGCCTCCGCCAGACTGCGGCGGTATGGCCCTGTCGCCGTCATCACCGGCGCCTCCGACGGGATCGGCAGGGCGATGGCCCTCGACCTCGCAGGGGACGGCTTCGGCCTCGTTCTCGCGGCCCGCAGACGCGATCGGCTGGAGGCTGTCGCCGCCGAGGCCGAGAAGCGTTCGGGTCTGACGCCGGTCGTCGTCGCCGGTGACCTTGGCACGGATGCGGGGATCGAGGCGCTCGTCGCGGCAACCTCGGCGCTCGACGTCGGTCTCCTCGTCTGCGCCGCCGGCTTCGGCACCTCGGGTCCCTTCCACGCCGCCGACAGCGGCAACGAACGCGACATGCTGCGGCTCAATTGCGAGAGCGCCATGCTGACCACCCACCACTTCACCCGGCGCTTCATCGCACGCGGCAAGGGCGGCATCGTGCTCATGAGCTCGCTCGTGGCCTTCCAGGGCGTGCCGCGCGCCGCCCACTACGCTGCCACCAAGGCCTATATCCAGACGCTGGCCGAGGGGCTCAGGCGGGAACTCGCGCCACTCGGCGTCGATGTCGTCGCCTCCGCGCCGGGGCCGGTCTCCACCGGCTTCGCCGCCCGGGCGGCGATGACCATGGGCAGCGCCGAGAAGCCCGAGGTCGTCGCGCGCCAGACCCTCGCCGCCCTGGGACGGAAAACGACGGTGCGGCCGGGCTTCCTCGCCAAGCTTCTCGAGGCCTCGCTGGCGCCGTTGCCGCGCGGCGGGCGGGTCCGCATCATGGAACTGGTGATGCGGGGCATGACGACGGGACAGGGACATGGCCAAGAGACCAGCCGGCGCAGCTGACCTGCGCGAAGCCTGCCTGCGGGAAGCCCTGGCGGTGATCGAGCGGTCGGGCGTCGAGTCCCTCAGCCTGCGCGAGGTCGCCCGCGGCCTCGGCGTCTCGCATCAGGCGCCCTACAAGCATTTTGCCAGCCGCGACCATCTTCTCGCCGGGGTGGTAAGGCGGATCTATGACGGCTTTGCCCGCCACCTCGATGATCGGCCGCGCCACGACGATCCGTATGAGGATCTCGGCAGCATCGGCGAGGCCTATCTCTCCTATGCGCGCGCCCACCCCCTGCAGTATCGGCTGATGTTCGCAACTCCGCTTCCCGACCCGACCGCCCATCCCGCCATGATGGCGAGCGCGCGCCACGCCTTCGCCATCCTCAACGAGGCCATCGACCGGGTTCATGGGCGGCCGGAGCCGACGAGCCCGGCCGGCCGAGCGGTTCCGCTGGATGCCCTCTTTGTCTGGGCGACCGTTCACGGGCTCGCCAGCATCATGCAGTCGAGTGCCATGGGGACGCTGGCCCTGCCGGCCTCTGTCCATGCCGCGGTCCAGCCTCATGCCATGGGGCGTCTCCATGCCGCGATGACGGCACCGCTACCGCCGGAGGAAGGGCGATGACCGACGGGCGCCCCGGCACCGCCGAACTGATCCTGTGGACTGCCACCCTCGTCATGCTGCTGATGCTGGCGCTGGCCGCCGTCGTCTGGACCATCGACAAGCGCCTGATCAACGAGGTCAGCGTCTGGGCCAAACCGATGAGGTTCGCCATTTCTGCCGCCATCCACATGGCGACGCTGGCGCTGGTCGTCGGCCTGCTCGGGAAGGGCTGGCGAACGGGAACCGTCCTTGCCGTTGTCGCCGCCGCCTGTGCCATCGCCTCGCTCGGCGAGACGATCTACATCATCATCCAGGCGGCCCGGCAGCAGGCCTCGCACTTCAACCTCTCCACTCCCTTCACCCGCGCCATGTATTCGATGATGGCGTCGGGCGCGGTCGTCATCACTCTCAGCGCCGCGGTGATCGGTGTCGTCGCCTTCGCCGATCCGGAGGCCCGCATGGCTCCCGCCCTGCGCCTCGCCGTCCTGCTCGGGCTGGTGGGTGGTGCGGTGCTGACCCTCGTCACCGGCTTCGCCATCGGCAGCCGCCTCAGTCCCCATGTCGGCATCCATCCAACGGGGGGCGCACGGATGGCGGTCACCGGCTGGTCGCTCGTGGTAGGGGACCTGCGCGTCGCGCATTTCCTCGGCACCCACATGATCCAGGCGATTCCCCTTGTCGGGCTGATCGCCGCCCGACGTCTGCCGCCCGCGGTGGCGCTTGCCACAGTCTGGATATCGGCCATCGGCTGGACCGGGCTCGTCTGGCTCGCGTCGCAGCAGGCTCTCGCCGGGCGCCCGCTGCCACGGCTGTTCTGAGAGGCCGCGCCGGGACTTCCGCCGGCCCGCCGGCCTGCTAGGCTTCGCGGCAATGCCTGCTGCCGCTTGCCGAGTCGGAGCGCGGCCCATGACCAGGCCGTCCGGAGGATCCAATGAAGGCGCTCGTCATCCACGCTCCCCACGACCTCAGGCTCGAGGAGCGCGAGGTTGCGCCGCTCGGACCGGGAGAGATCGCCGTGCGCATCGGCGCTGGCGGCATCTGCGGCTCGGACCTGCACTACTTCCACAATGGCGGCTTCGGTGCGGTCCGGCTGAAGGAGCCGATGATCCTCGGCCACGAGATCGCCGGCACGGTGGAGCGCGTCGGGTCGGAGGTCGCCGGGGTGAAGCCCGGCGACCGGGTGGCGGTCAGCCCGTCGCGGCCCTGCGGCCATTGCCGCTACTGCCTCGAAGGCAAGCAGAACCACTGCCTGAACATGCGCTTCTACGGCTCGGCCATGCCCTTCCCGCACATCCAGGGGGCGTTCCGCGAGGTTCTGGTCTGCGATGCCGTGCAGGCCCACAAGGTCGCCGACGGTGTCAGCCTCGGGGAAGCGGCCTTCTGCGAGCCGCTGGCCGTCTGCCTTCATGCGGCGCGGCGGGCGGGGCCTCTGCTCGGCAAGCGGGTGCTGGTGACCGGCTGCGGCCCGATCGGGGCGCTCTGCATCCTGGCGGCACGCGCGGCGGGCGCGGCCGAGGTCGTCGCCACCGACGTGGCGGATGCGACTCTCGCGGTGGTGAAGGGCATGGGGGTCGCAACCACGCTCAACACCGCGGCCGATCCCGATGCCTTGAAGCCCAACGAGGCCGACAAGGGCAGCTTCGACGTGCTGTTCGAGGCTTCGGGGAACATGAAGGCGCTGACCGGCGCCTTCGCGGCGCTGAGGCCGGGCGCGGTCATCGTCCAGGTCGGCACGGGCGGCGACTTCACCCTGCCGATCTCCGTGCTGGTGGCCAAGGAGTTCGAGCTGCGCGGCACCTTCCGCTTCCACGAGGAATTCGCCACCGCCGTGGCGATGATCGGCGAACGGCGCATCGACGTGCGCCCGCTGCTCACCGCCACCCTGCCGATGGAACGTGCGGTGGAGGCCTTCCACCTCGCCTCCGATCGCTCCAGGGCGATGAAGGTGCAGATCGCCTTCGGCTAGGCCCCGGAACGCAAAAGGCCCGGCGCTGGGCCGGGCCTTTCGTCAACGGCAACCCACCGTGTCTCAGGACGGATCGACCGTCGCGTCGATGACGTTCGACAGCTTGTCAGCGATCATGCCGATGTCGCTCTCGGTGACGATGAAGGGCGGCGTCACCACCAGGCAGTCGCCGGCGGTGCGGATCATCATGCCCTCGTCGTGGAACGACTTGTCCATGGCGACGAAGGCGCGCTTGCCCGGCGTGTCCTTCCAGCTCTCGATGTCGATGGCGGCGGTGAGGCCGACCTGGCGGATGTCGAGAACGCCGGCCTTGCCCTTGAGCTTGGAGAAGATGGCGTCGGCCCAGATGGGCTCCAGCATCTTGGCGCGCTCGAACAGGCCCTCGTCGCGGTAGAGGTCGAGGGTGGCGAGGCCCGCGGCGCAGGCGAGCGGGTGGGCCGAATAGGTGTAGCCGTGGAACAGCTCCACCATGTGTTCCGGGCCGGTCATGAAGGCGTCGTGCACGTGCTTGCGTGCGATGACGCCGCCCATCGGGGCCGCGGCATTGGTGACGCCCTTGGCGAAGGTCATCAGGTCCGGCGTGACGCCGTAGCGCTCGGCCGCGAAGGGCGCGCCGAGGCGGCCGAAGCCGGTGATGACCTCGTCGAAGATCAGCAGGATGTCGTGCTTGTCGCAGAGCTCGCGCAGGCGCTTCAGGTAGCCCTGGGGCGCCGGGAGCACGCCGGTGGAGCCGGCCATCGGCTCGACCATGACGGCGGCGATGGTGGAGGCGTCATGCAGGGCGACGATGCGCTCCAGCTCGTCGGCGAGATGGGCGCCCCATTCCGGCTCGCCCTTGGAGAAAGCCTGCTTCTCGCGATTGTAGGTGTGCGGCAGGTGGTCGGCACCGGCGAGCAGCGTGCCGAAGACCTTGCGGTTGGCGACGATGCCGCCGACGGTGATGCCGCCGAAGCCGACGCCGTGATAGCCGCGCTCGCGACCGATGAGGCGGGTCTTGGAGGCCTTGCCGCGGGCGTTCCAGTAGGCGATCGCCATCTTCAGCGCGGTGTCGGCGGCCTCCGAACCGGAGTTGCAGAAGAACACGTGGTCGAGGTCGTTCGGGGCCAGCGCCGCGATGCGGCTCGCCAGCTCGAAGGCCTTGGGATGGCCGAACTGGAAGGACGGCGCGAAGTCGAGCTCGGCCGCCTGCTTCTGGATCGCCTCGACGATCGGCTCGCGGGAGTGGCCGGCGCTGGAGCACCACAGGCCCGCGGTGCCGTCGAGGATCTGCTTGCCCTCGGGGGTGTAGTAGTAGAGCCCCTTGGCGCGCGCCACCATGCGCGGGCGGGCCTTGAACGAGCGGTTGGCCGTGAACGGCATCCAGAAGGCCTGGAGATCGTTCGGGATGGCGGTGTTGGTGGCGTCGTCGCCGACCACACGCAGCGCGCTCGTCTTGGACATGGAAGTTCTCCGGAAGGGGCGGGTGAAAGAACGACCATACCAACAGGCGGACAAGGAGCAAGCCGGGGACGCGAGGGGGAGGGATGCGGGCGGGGTGGCTGCGGCGGTTGGGCGAGGATTCGCCGTCCGCCGGCAAGGATGCTTGCGTTCCGCAGGTCCAGCGACTATTCATCAGTCTAGAACAATTCTAATCAAGGCATCGCCATGCTCAGCCGCTTCTCCCTTGCCGGTTTCGGCAGCAAGCGCCGCTTCGACGATCTCAGCGAGCAGGAAATCCTCGCCCTCGCCATTTCCTCCGAGGAGGAGGATGCGCAGATCTACCGTGCCTATGCCGGCAAGCTCGCCAGGACCTTTCCGCGCTCGGCGGCGGTGTTCGAGGGCATGGCGGCCACCGAGGACGAGCACCGGCGCCGGCTGATCGAGGCCTATCAGCGCCGCTTCGGCGACTTCATCATCCCGATCCGGCGCGAGCATGTGGCCGGCTATATCGCCCGCAATCCCGTCTGGCTCATCGAAAATCTCGGTCTCGACCGGGTGCGCGAGGAGGCCGCCGACATGGAGCGGCAGGCGGGCGCCTTCTACATCGCCGCCGCCGCGCGGGCGACGGACGCCGACACGCGCAAGCTGCTCGGCGATCTCGCCGCAGCCGAGGCCGGCCACGAGCGGGAGGCCAATGCGCTCGCGGCCGAGCACCTCACCGAGGAGGGACGCGGCGAGGAGGATGCCGCCGCCCACCGCCAGTTCGTGCTGACCTGGGTGCAGCCGGGGCTCGCCGGCCTGATGGACGGCTCGGTATCGACGCTGGCGCCGATCTTCGCCACGGCCTTCGCCACCCAGAACCCCTGGACGACCTTCCTCGTGGGCCTGTCGGCCTCCATCGGCGCCGGCATCTCCATGGGCTTCACGGAAGCTGCCCATGACGACGGCAAGGTGTCGGGGCGCGGCTCGCCGCTGAAGCGCGGCATCGCCTCCGGCGTGATGACCACCATCGGCGGCCTCGGCCACGCGCTGCCCTATCTCATCCCCGACTTCTGGACCGCCACGGTCATCGCTTTCGCCGTGGTCTTCGTCGAGCTCTGGGCCATCGTCTGGATCCAGAACCGCTACATGGAGACGCCCTTCCTCAGGGCGACGTTCCAGATCGTGCTCGGCGGCGGGCTGGTGCTGGCGGCGGGCATCCTGATCGGCGGCGCCTAGCGTCCGGAAACGAAAGGCCGCCCCGTCCTGCGACGGAGCGGCCCCTCCTGTCCGCTCGTATCGAGCGCCGCGGCGGGGCGCTGTTGCGCTTTCCCGCCGCAAGGACAGCCGCGGCGCCCGGGGGCACCGCGGCGAAGCTCACATCACCACCACCCGCGTTCCGACGCGCACGCGGCTGTAGAGGTCGATGACGTCCTCGTTGCGCATGCGGAAGCAGCCGGAGGAGACCGCCTGTCCGATGGTCCAGGGCTCGTTGGAGCCGTGGATGCGATAGAGCGAGGAGCCGAGATAGAGGGCGCGCGCGCCGAGCGGGTTGGCGGGACCGCCGGCCATGAAGCGCGGCAGGTCGGGGCGGCGGCGCAGCATCTGCGCCGGCGGGCGCCAGTCCGGCCACTCGGACTTGCGGGTGATGGTCTTGGTGCCGGTCCAGCCGAAGCCGGGGCGGCCGATGCCGACGCCGTAGCGCATGGCCGTGCCGCCGGCCTGCACGAGATAGAGGTGCCGCTCTGCGGTGTTGATGATGACCGTGCCGGGACGGTGGCTGGTCTGGTAGCTGACCTGCTGCGGCAGGAAACGCGGGTCGACGCCGCGCGGACGCGTGACGCGCGGGGTCTGGTAGTCCTCGGCAGGCCGGGCGGTGAGCGGGCGCACCGGCTCGAGGCCGGGAGCCGGCTGGTAGCTGGCGCGCAGATGGGCCGCCGGCGACGGACCCTGCGGAACGGTCGCCGCGCGCGGCGGCGCTCCCTCGCGGCGGGCGCCGGCGATGGGCCCGGCCTGCTGGCCCCCATTGTAAAGGAACTCGATGAAGCCGCCGCCAAGCTCGCTGCGGCGCGCGCCGGCGATCTGGGCGGAGGCGGTTTCGGTGAGGGCCACCAGAAGGCAGCCGGCCGCCAGCGCGGCCGCGATACGGGAACGAGACATCGACGGACTCAGGGAACACACACGTCGACCGGGCAGGCAGCCCCGTCTTCTGCCCTGATGAAACGGCGGCAGAGGCAAGGGAATGGTAAACGTCGGCCCGGCCGGGGGCCGTTTTGGCGGCGCCGGGGCGGAGACGTTTCGTTTACGGTTAAGCGCCGGTGAATGGCCGGCGGGCCACCCGGTCGCGCATCAAGGGATTGTTAGCCTTACCGAACTTTCCGGTGCCTGGGCACCAATCGGCGGCTGTTTCGGAACCGCTCCTTAACCGTCTCGGCCGAAGCTCGACCCACGTCCGGACCATATTGGCCGGAGGCAAGTCCTGCCCGGAACGTCCATGCGCGCCACCAAACGAGCTTTCCGCATCGAAACCATCTCGCAGCCGGAGGCGATGGCCTCCCACGCCGGATCGGCGGGTGCCAACGGCCATGGCCACCACGAGATCCTCTCGGAGCTGAAGCAGTTGCGCGCCCTCATCCGCCCGGCGGAGGAGGTGACGAAGCAGATGATCGACGCCTATCGCGCCGAGATGCAGGAGGCGATGAAGCTCAAGGCCGAGCTCGACCAGATCTGGCAGGCCATCGACCAGACGAAGCACGAGATCGCCACGCTCCACGTCACCGGCTTCAAGGGCAAGCAGATGACGCGGGTCACGCACGAGCTCGACGCCATCGTCTCGGGCACCGAGCAGGCGACCGAGGGCATCCTGAGCGCGGCGGAGGCCATCGACCATATCGCCAGCCAGCTTTCCGCCAAGCTGAAGAGCACCCAGGACAAGGCCGCCGTCGACGACATCCAGCAGAAGATCGTGACGGTCTTCGAGCACTGTAATTTCCAGGACCTCACCGGCCAGCGCATCACCAAGGTGGTGAACACGCTGAAGTTCATCGAGGACCGCATCGTCAAGATGATGGAGATCTGGGGCGGCCTCGAGAGCTTCAAGGACA
>CAZEZD010000113.1:1395-8168 GCA_964516115.1 uncultured Hyphomicrobiales bacterium | reverse complement strand
ATCTCGTCCATGGTGAGCTTCAGGCCCTTCTCGATGTTCCAGACGACCTCGGGCTTCAGCTTTTCGCGGTGGGTCTTGAGCAGCTCGAACTTGGTGGTGGCGAAGGCATAGGCGCGCAGCGTGCCGAAGCACTCGTGGATCTCGGAGAAGTCGGGATGAGCCTCCTCGACGATGACGCCGGCCTCCTTGAAGCGCTTCGCCGCGGCCTCGGTGATGGCGCGCACCTCCGGATCGACCGGCGTGATGCCGAGGTCCGGCGACCAGGCGACGCGCTTCGGCTTCCACGGCCCTTTCAGGATCGAGCGATAGCTCTTCCGCGGGGCGGGGAGAGAACGCGGGTCGCGGTGATCGTCGCCGCTCATCGCGTCGAGCAGCAGGGCGAGGTCGGCGACAGTGCGCGCCATTGGCCCATCGACCCCAAGGGTGGAGTCGATCTTGGTGCCGGGGGTCGATGCGACGCGGCCTGGCGAGGGGCGCATGCCGACGATGCCGCAGAAGCTGGCGGGGTTGCGCAAGCTGCCCCCCATGTCCGAACCATGAGCCAGCCAGGCCATGCCGGTGGCGAGCGCCACGGCCGCGCCGCCGGAGGAGCCGGCCGCCGAGAGCTTCGTGTTGTAGGGGTTCACGGTGGCGCCGAAGACCTCGTTGAAGGTGTTGGCGCCGGCGCCGAACTCCGGCGTGTTGGATTTCGCATAGACGATGCCGCCCTGGGCCTCGAGATGCTCGACGAGAATGTTCGAGGCCTCCGGCACGAAGTCCTTGAAGATGGGGGAGCCTTGCGTCGAGAGGACGCCGGCGACGTCGGTCAGGTCCTTGATCGGCACCGGCATGCCCTGCAGCAGGCCCCTCCCCTCCTTCGGCTTCTTCATCAGGGCGCGGGCATGCTTGCGGGCCCGGTCGAAGCAGAGCGTCGGCAGCGCGTTGACCTTGCCGTCCACCGCCTTGATGCGCTTCTCCAGCGTGTCGAGCAGGTCGAGGGGCGTCACCTCGCCGGCCTTCAGCAGTTTCACGATGTCGGTTGCGCTCTTCTCGATCAGCGACAGATCGGCGGCCATGGATGCGTCCCCTCGGGTCTTGATTGCGGGCGCACCGTGGCACTGCCGGCCCGCCGGCGGCAAGCCGTCGGAGCCGCCGCGCGGCATGCGCGGGGCGAATGGCTCGGACGGTCCTTCGCTCTTGCCGCTATGCTCGCAGCGACCCGTTGGGCTAGACAGCAGCGGCGGACTGCAGTGCAAGATCGATCATGACGACCGACACCCACACTCCCGACCACCTCGCCGACGCCGAACCGCAGGTGCGGGTGCGCCATCTCAACAAGCGCGACCTCAACCGCACCTGGGAGTTCCTCAAGGCGGTGTTCCGCGAGGTGAACCGCTCGACGGTGGAGTACCAGCGGCCGAAATCGAAGAAGCGCTTCCTTGAGGTCTTCGACGAGAAGGGCATCGAGCAGTTGCTCTTCGTCATCCGGGCCGGCGGCAAGGAGCGCATCGTCGGCTATGCCGAATGCGCGCTGACCATCATCGGCACCGACAACTGGATGAACGAGCGCTACTTCCGCGCCCGGGACATGCGGCCGCTCTTCGTCGAGGAACTCGCCGTGGACCCGGAGTTCCAGGGGCGCGGCCTCGGCACCTTCGTGCTGGAGCAGCTGGAGCATCTCGCCCGCCTGCGCGGCTGCACCCACCTCGTGCTGGAAGTCGCCGAGAACAACGACAAGGCCCTGAAGTTCTACCGTGGCCGCTCCTTCACCAAGCTGGACGCCGCCGTCTTCCTCGCCAAGACGGTGCTGATCGATCCGGAAATCCTGCCGCCGCGTCGCCTGAAGCGCCGCGAGCCGAGGCCTCAGAAGGCCAGCAGGGCGACAGTCACCGCACCGACCGAGCCGAAGGACAGGCCGCCGGAGAGTTGACACCTAGCAACACGAGGCATAATAATCCGAGGTATGGACCCTGAGATGCTCAAAGGCCACCTCGACACGATCGTCCTCGCCGCGCTGGAATCCGGCCCGGCGCATGGCTATGCCATTATCGAGACCATCCGCCACCGCAGCGGCAAGACTTTCGACCTGCCGGAGGGCACGGTCTATCCGGCTCTGCACAGGCTGGAGGCCGGGGGTCTGCTGGCGAGCGAATGGGTCGTGCCGGCAGGAGGCCGCAAGCGGCGCGTCTATGCGCTGACCCCGGCCGGACGCGATGCGCTCGCCCGGCGTCGCTCGACCTGGGACCGCTTCGTGCAGGGCGTCAATTCCGTCGTCGCCGGAGGCCGCCCGTGGCCGGCGTGATCGATGCCTATCTCGATGAACTCGCCGGGCACCTGCGCCATGATCCGGCGCTGGCGCGACGGGTGCGCGACGAATTCGCCGACCATTTCGCCGAGATTGCCGGCGACCTTCCCTCGGAGCAGGAGGCGCAGCGGGCGATCCGGCGGATGGGGCCGGCCCGCGTCATAGCGGAGACCTTCATCGCCGACGGCACAGGCCGGCAGGCCGACCGGGCCTGGCTGGCGCTGCTCACGGCCCTCGTCGCAACCTTCGTCGCGATGCGGCTGCGAACGCTCTGGCTCCCGCCGATGGTGGCGGACGGCCCCCTTGCCGGGCTTGCCGCGCCGCTGCTCGACCGCTGGGCCTTCGTCGCCGCCATGGCGACGGCCGCCAGCGGCTACTGCCTGACGCGGCGCGCGGCCAGCGAACCCGTCGCCGCCCGTATCGCCGCGCGGGCCATGATGATGGCGCTGGCGGCGCTGGCTACCGCTCTTGCCGCCGGCATCCTGCGTGTCGTTCTGGCAGCCGGCTTGACGGAGGTGCCCGCCGCGGTCGCCGCGGCGACCCTCGGGGAATGCGCCCTCGTGGTCTGGCTGATGGCGCAGGTTCTCGCGCTCCAGCGGCACAGGCGGCTGGCCCGTTTGATGGGCCGCTCCTAGCCACCCCACCCCCTGATTCGCATCTCTCACCGATTCCCCGGAGGAACGGAATGACCACGCTTGCCCGACACCCTGTCCTCGCCCGCCCGCTGGAGGGCTGGGCGCTCACCCTCCTGATCTCGCTCGTACTGCTCGCCGCAACGGCGCTCGTCCATGTGCTCGCCGGCGGCGGGACCGACGGCTACCGGGCGGCGATCCGCCTGACCGCGCGAACCTCGCTCGCGCTGTTCCTGATGAGCTTTGCCGCCTCCTCGCTGGTCCAGCTCGCCCCCTCGCCTGCGACCCGGTGGAAGATGCGCAACCGACGCCACCTCGGCGTCGCCTTCGCCGTCTCCCACCTGATCCATGCGGCCGCGATCCTGTCGCTGGTCCGCGCTGACATCGGCCTCTTCTGGCAGTTGAGCACCCCGGGCTCGATCATCACCGGCGGCTCGACCTATCTCGTCATTGCCCTGATGACCGCCACCTCCTTCGACGGCGCCGCACGCCGCATCGGTGCGCGACTGTGGCGATCGCTGCACTGGTGGGGCGCCTGGTATATCTGGGTGAGCTTCGTCTTCACCAACGGCAAGCGCGTGCCGATGAGCTTGTGGTACATGGTGCCGGTGGCGCTGCTCGGCATCGTTGTGGTGCTGAGGGCGATGGCGGCCCGTCCGCGCAACCGCCCCCGGGAGGCACGCTGACATTGCTGTCACACCGTCGCCACAACGCCTGCTTCAATTCTGGCGCCGGGGGGGGTAGCCTGTCGCCGCCCGCCAACAACCGATGAGTGCCGATGCGCCGCGAACTCGATCCCTTCAAGGTCTCGTCCCCGCGGATCTTCCTGTTCCGCATGGTGGTGTTCCTGTCGCTCGTGGGCCTCGTCGTGTTCGTGCTCCAGCGCGAGGTCCAGACGGCCTTCATGGCCAATCCGGGCCTCAACGGCGTCATCGTCGCCGTCGGCCTCGTCGGCGTCCTGCTGTCGTTCCGGCAGGTGATCCGCCTGTTCCGCGAGGTGCGCTGGGTCAATTCCTTCCGCCTCGCAGACCCCGGCATCACCGTCGACAGGCCGCCGGTCCTGCTCGCGCCCATGGCCACCATGCTCGGCGACCGCGCCGGCAGCATGGCGATCTCGACCGTCACCATGCGCTCGCTGCTCGATTCGCTCGCCACCCGTCTCGACGAGGGGCGCGAGCTGTCGCGCTATCTCACCAGCCTCCTCGTCTTTCTTGGCCTGCTCGGCACCTTCTGGGGCCTCATCGAGACCGTGACCTCGGTCGGCAAGGTGATCAACGGCCTGTCCAACCAGGGCGAGCTCGGCACCATCTTCGAGGACATGAAGCGGGGCCTCGCCCAGCCGCTCGGCGGCATGGGCATCGCGTTCTCGTCCTCCCTGTTCGGTCTCGCCGGCTCGCTGGTGCTCGGCTTCCTCGACCTGCAGGCGAGCCAGTCCCAGAACCGCTTCTACACCGAGGTGGAGGACTGGCTCTCCTCCACCGTGCAGGATATGGCGGTGATCGGCCCGGCCTCGACCGAAAGCGGCACCCCGCAGGTGAGCGTCGCCGACCTGCAGCGCGCCTTCGACAAGCTGCGCGAGGCGCTCGGCGAGGGCTCGTCGAACCAGCGCGCCAGCGCCGCCATGGCCAATCTCGCCGAAGGCATCCAGGGCCTCGTCACCCACATGCGCTCCGAGCAGCAGATCGTCCGTGACTGGATGCAGGCCCATGCCAGCGACCAGAAGGAGCTGAAGCGCCTCATCGAACAGGTGCTGCGCGAGCGGGGTCCGGTCTGATGGCCCTGTCGCGGTCACGCCGCGGCGAGCGCGGGATCGACTACTGGCCGGGCTTCGTCGATGCCCTGTCGACCTTCCTGCTCGCCATCATCTTCATGCTGTCGGTGTTCATGCTGGCGCAGTATTTCCTGTCGCGCGACATCGCCGGCAAGGACGACGCCATGCTGCGTCTGCAGCGCCAGATCGCCGAACTCGGCGAACTCCTGCAGCTTGAGCGCGGCCAGCGTCAGACGTTGCAGGAGGGCCTCGCCGCCATCACCGCGACGCTCGGCACCTCCGATTCCGAACGGCGGCGGCTGCAGGGCCTGCTCGACGAGGCGCAGGGCCAGGCGGGCACCGCCGCCGGCCGGGCGACGACGCTGGAGGCCCAACTCGCCCAGCAGCGGCAACAGTCGCAGGCGGCGCTAACGCAGATCGAACTCCTCAACCAGCAGATCGCCGCGCTGCGCCGGCAGTTGGCCTCGCTGGAGGAGGCGCTGGGGGCGAGCGAGGCGCGCGACCGCGATGCCCAATCGCGCATCACCGATCTCGGACGGCGGCTCAACCTCGCCCTCGCCCAGAGGGTGCAGGAGCTCTCCCGCTACCGCTCGGAGTTCTTCGGACGGCTGCGCGAGATCCTTGCCGAACGCTCCGACATCCGCGTCGTCGGCGACCGCTTCGTCTTCGGCTCCGAGGTGTTCTTCGGGTCGAGCCAGGCGGAGCTTGAGCCGGGCGGGCGGGCCGAACTCGACAAGCTGGCAGCGGCGCTGCTGCAACTCGAGAAGGACATTCCCACCGACATCGCCTGGGTGCTGCGCGTCGACGGGCACACCGACGCCCGGCCGATGCAGGGCGGACGCTACCGGTCGAACTGGGAGCTGTCGGCCGCGCGCTCCATCGCCGTGGTGCAGTACCTGATCTCGAGGGGCATAGCGCCGCAGCGGCTGGTGGCGGCCGGCTTCGGCGAGTTCCAGCCCATCGACCAGGGCGAGGGACCCGAGGCCCTGGCGCGAAACCGGCGCATCGAGCTGCGCCTGACAGACCGGTGACGGTGCGGATCGCCGCCTTCGACCGACGCCACCTGCCGGCGATGGCGGATCTGTGGATCGCCGCCTGGGCGGTGACCTATCCCGACATCGACTTTACCGCCCGGCACTCATGGTTCTGCGATCGGGTCAGGGCCATGGCGGAGAACGGCACGATCGTGCTCCTCGCCTTCCGGGACGATGATCTCGCGGGTTTCGTGACGGTCGATCCCGCGACGGGCTGGATCGACCAGATGCTGGTCGGTCTCGGCCATCAGGGCACGGGCATCGCCGCCCTGCTGATGGACGAGGCGAAGCGCCTGCAGTCCGACGGCCTCTCCCTCGACGTCAATGCCGACAATGCGCGCGCCATCGCCTTCTACCGGCGGCAGGGCTTTGCGGCGACCGGCCAGCGCCTGAACGAACAGGGCCGCGCCATCGACCTCATGGCGTGGCGGCCGCAACCGGGTCCAGCGGCGCCGCCCCCGACCTGAACTGCAACTCGGCGAGGCGGGCGTAGAGCCCTCCCGCCGCGGCGAGCTCGGCATGGGTGCCCTGCTCGACGATGCGGCCCCTGTCCATGACCACGATGCGGTCGCAGTCGAGGACGGTCGCCAGCCGATGGGCGATGACCAGCGTCGTGCGCCCCTTCATCAGCGTCGACAGCGCCTCCTGCACCAGCGTCTCGCTCTCTGCGTCGAGGGCGGAGGTCGCCTCGTCGAGCAGCAGGAGCGGCGCATCGCGCAGAATGGCGCGGGCAATGGCGATGCGCTGGCGCTGGCCGCCGGAGAGCGTCACCCCGCGCTCGCCGACGAGGCTGCGATAGCCGTCCGGCATGCGCGCGATGAACTCCTCGGCATGGGCCATGCGGGCGGCGGCAATGACCTCCTCGTCGGTGGCTTCCGGCCGCCCGTAGCGGATGTTGTCGGCGACCGAGGCGGCGAAGATGGCGACGTCCTGCGGCACCAGGGCGATGCGCGCCCTCAGGCTGCGCGGATCGACCTCGTTGACCGGCAGGCCGTCGAAGCGGATGACGCCGCCCTGCGGGTCGTAGAACCGCTGGACGAGGGCAAACAGCG
>CAZEZD010000113.1:0-1385 GCA_964516115.1 uncultured Hyphomicrobiales bacterium | reverse complement strand
GCCCGCCCGCCGTCACATCGAAGGTCACGGCTACTATCACCCGCGTCTCGGGGCGGCCGGGATAGGCGAAGCGGACGGCGACGAAGGCGACCTCGCCCCGAGCCGGTTCGGGCAGCGCCAGCGGCCGCTCGGGCGCCTTGATGTCGGGCGTGACGGTCAGGACCTCGGCGAGACGCTCGGCGGAGCCGGCCGCCTGACTGACCTCGCTCCAGACCTCCGAGAGCTGCGACAGCGAACTGGCGGCGAAGACCGCATAGAGGACGAACTGCGACAGGTGGCCGCCCGAGATGGTGCCGGCCAGCACCTGCTGCGCGCCGGCCCAGAGCACCGCGACGACGCTGGCGAAGACGAGGAAGATGATCACGGCGGTGAGCACGGCGCGCGCCTTGTTGGCGTCGCGCGCGCTCTCATAGGCCTCTTCCGCCGCGGCGGAGAAGCGCCGCGTGACCGTAGGTTCGGCGGTGAAGGACTGCATGGTGCGGACCGCCTGGATGTTCTCGCTGGCGAAGGCCGTCGCGTCGGCGAGGCGATCCTGCGCGGCCCGCGAGCGGCGGCGCACATTGCGGCCGAAGGCCACCAGCGGCAGGACCAGCAGCGGAATGGCGCCGAGGACGTAGAGGGAAAGCTGCGGGCTGGTGACGACCATCATCGCCACGGCGCCGAAGAACATGATGACGTTGCGCAGGGCGATGGAGACGGAGACGCCGAGGGCGGACTTGATCTGGGTGGTGTCGGCGGTCAGCCGTGACACCAGTTCGCCGGTGCGCGCGGCGTCGAAAAACGACGGCGACAGGGTCGCGAGATGGTTGAAGACCGTCGTGCGGATGTCAGCCACGACACGCTCGCCGATGCTGGTGACGAGGTAGAAGCGCGCCGCCGAGGCGACGGCGAGCACGGCCGCGATCACCACGAGCATGCCGAAATACTGGGTGATCATGCCGTCGGCCGCGAAGCCGAAATCGATCATGCGGCGGATGGCGAGCGGCACGGCGAGCGTCGCCAGCGAGGCGACCAGCAGGGCAAGGCCGGCGGCGGCCAGCATGCCGGGCTGGCGCAGCATGTAGGGCAGGAAGGTCAGGAGCGGGCGCAGCCGGGGGCGGCGAGGCTTTGCAAGGGCTGCGGTTTCATCCGCGGGGACTGCGGTCGTGGTCATCGACTCTGGACTCTTCTTCTGCCTGCGGTGCTAACGAACCGACGCCCTGTCTTGAAATGGGGGACGAGTTCCTTTATTAGCGCGGCTTCTCATTACAGGACACGGCCCTTCGCGCCGGCCCACGACGAACGGCGCCTCAGAGGACGACCCATGAAGACCGACATCCATCCCGACTACCACACCATCAAGGTCGTCATGACCGATGGCACCGAGTACACGACGCGCTCGACCT
>CAZEZD010000112.1:0-8246 GCA_964516115.1 uncultured Hyphomicrobiales bacterium | reverse complement strand
CGCCGATGTGCTGGCGGATGCCGGCCACCAGCGCGGGCTCGCGCGACTGGCTGCGCTGGCGCGGCCTTGGCGCGTCGATGGTCTGGTCGGCCACCACCCGGCCCGGCGACCCGGCCAGCACCACGACACGATCGGCGAGATAGGTCGCCTCCTCGATGTCATGGGTGACGAACAGGATGGTCTTGCCGGTCACCTGCCAGATGCGGACGAGTTCGTCCTGCAGACCCTCCCGGGTGATCGCGTCGAGCGCCGAGAAGGGCTCGTCCATCAGCAGCACTTCCGGCTCGACCGCCAGCGCCCGGGCAAGCGACACCCGCTGGCGCTGGCCTCCGGAGAGCTGGTGCGGCCAGCGTTCGGCGAGGTGGGCGAGCCCGACGATTTCCAGCGCCGCGCGGGCCTTCTGGCGCCGCGCCGCCTTGCCAAGATCGCTGCCCTCGAGGCCGAAGGCGACATTGTCGACCACCGAGCGCCAGGGCAGCAGGCGTGAATCCTGGAAGACGAGGGCGAGCGGCTGGCGCTGGCCGGAGCGCGTGGCGATCTCCACCGTCCCGGAACTGGCGGTGGCGAGCCCGATCAGCACGCGCAGCAGCGTCGACTTTCCGACCCCGGACGAACCGACGATGGCGATGAAGGCGCCGCGCGGCACCGACAGGTCGAGGCCGCGCAGGACCTCGTTCCTCTGGCCGTCGCGCTCGAAGGTGAGCGACAGGCCGGAAATATCGATCACGCTTTCCATCGCAACACCCGTCCCTGAACCGCGACGAAGAGGGTATCGAGCACGCCATAGAGGGCGGCCATGGTCAGCATGTAGACGACGACGATTTCCGTCGCCAGAAGGCTCGAGGCCTGGATCATGCGCTGTCCGAGGCCCGGTACGCCGAAGATCTCGGCCGCCACCACCGCCATCCACGCCTGCCCGAGGGCCGTCCTCATGCCGACGAGGATGCCGGGCATGGCGGCGGGCAGCAGGATCTTGAACAGGCGTTCATGGGCGGAGCGGAAGCCGAAGGCATCCGCCACCTCGATGAGGTCGCGGTCGACGCCGCGGATCGCGCCGTGGGCGGCGAAGAAGACGATCCAGAACACGCCGATGGCGATGATGAAGACCGCCGAGGACTGGCTTACCCCGAACCAGATGATGGCGAAGGGAACCCAGGCGAGCCCCGGTATCGGCCGCAGCACGCGCACCACCCAGGACGTCATGTCCTCGGCGAGGCGCGACATACCGGTGGCGACGCCGCAGACAAGGCCGAGAACCGATCCGACGACGAGGCCGATCGTATAGTGGCCGAGGCTCGCCTTGACCGCAGAGGTCCAGGCGCCCGACGTGAGTTCGCTCCAGAAGGCGGCGGGGATCGCACTCGGGCCCGGCAGGAGCATCGGGTTGAACAGGCCAAGACGCGGCAGCGCCTCCCAGATCAGGATGAAGATTACGAGACCGGCCGCCGCAAGCCCGAGGCTCCTCAGCCCGTCGAGCGACGGGCTGAAGGAAGACCCTGCGGGCATCGCAGGCGTGGCGGCGGGGACGGACGCGTCGGTCACGATCGGCGGCTGCGACATGATGCGGACCGGCCTCAGCTTGCCGAGGGCGCCTTCTCGAAGAAGCGGGTATCGAACAGGCCGTCGAGCGAGACTGCCTCGCGCAGCGAGCCGAGCTTCACCTGATAGGCCTGCATGGCCTTGGTCGGCTCGATGATGGCCCGCGGGTCGATGCTGAACTTGCTCGCCGGCGATTTCAGCGCCGCCTGGATGGTGGCGAGGTCGACGATGCCCTTGGCGAGATTGGCGGCGACATGCGGGGCGGCCTTGTCGGGGTCGCGCGTCAGCAGGTGGCCGGCCTTCACTAGACCGTTGACGAGGCCCTGCACCTTGTCCTCGTTCCTGGCCAGGAAGGCGCCCGAGACGGCGACGACCGTACCCGGCTGTCCCGGGAACAACTCGTCGCCGACCGCGATCAGCTTGATGGCCGGATTGCGCTTCTGCACGATGGTCAGCGCCGGCTCGCGGATGGTCGCGCCTTCCACGGCGTCGGCGAGGATCGCCTGCTGCGTCGCATCGATGCCCATGGCGACGATCTCGACGTCGGCGCGGTCGGCCTTGATCTGCTCCCAGAGCCAGAATTGCAGCGTCGTGTTCGGCACCGAGCCGGGCGGTTGGGTGGCAAGGCGCGCCGCCTTGCCGGTCTGGGCGCGGTAGGCCTTGAGCGCATCGGCGTGCGACACGCCCGGCTTGAAGAAGGCGGCGAGCCGCGGCGTGGCGACGAAGACATTCTCGCCGGTCGCCGTCGAGGCGACGACCTTCACGTCGACGCCGCGGGCGCGCGCGACTCCGAGCGGCGCGACGCCTGCGACGTAGACGTCGATGGTGCCCGAAGCCAGGGCCTGGATCATGTTCGGACCGGACTCGAAGGTGGTGAAGGCGAGGTTCAACCCCGCATCCCGGGCCCAGCCCTCCTTGTCGACGACGAAGATCGGCGAGGCGCCGATGATCGGGATGACGCCGACACGAGCGGCTACAGCCTGCGCGCGCGCAGGCGAGAGCGTCAGCGCCGGTGCGGCGAGCGCCGCGGCGGCCGCTGCCAGAACAGTACGGCGGGGAAGGAGGGTGGACATGGATGGGGGCCCTTTGTCGCAGTGCGGCGAGCGGTCGGACGAGCGCGTGCGCAGAAATGATGCCGAGATGAAAATAAATTCTCTCAGATGGCAATATCTGGCGACAAAAGAAAAAATTAGTTCTAAAAAGCCAAGTTACGCGGGATAAATTGGCGATCTAGGGTGGGCCGGCGAGAAGGTTTGGTCGAGCGATCCGTGCGCCGCGATCATCCCTGCGTGCTGGTCAGGTGGTGATGGGGCGTCCCAGCTTCTGGCGCAGGATGCGCTTCATGACCTTGCCGTTGGCGTTGCGCGGCAGCGGTTCCGTCTGGATCGTCAGCGTCTCGGGCACCTTGTAGTCGGAGAGCCTCTCGGCGCACCAGGCGCGGATCGCTTCCTCTGGAGGTTCGCTCGCATCGGTCACCACGACCGCATGCACGCGCTCGCCGAGAACCGGGCAGGGCGCCGCCACCACGGCGCATTCGACGATGCCGGGACAGGCCACCAGCACGGCCTCGACCTCGGCGGTGAAGATCTTGTAGCCGCCGCGGTTGATCATGTCCTTCTTGCGGTCGAGCACCTGCACGAAACCGTCCGCGTCAACGCTGCCGATGTCGCCGGAGCGCCAGAAGCCGGCGGTGAATCCCTCGGCCGTCGCCTTCGGGTTGTTCCAGTAGCCCTTCACGACGTGCGGCCCGCCGATCCAGATTTCGCCGACGTCGCCGGGCGGCAGTTCGCGGCCGGCATCGTCGACGATCATGATCTCGGCGCCTGGCACGGCGATGCCGACGCTGTGCCCATGGGTGATGGTGAAGCGCGGCGGCATCATGGTCGAGGGCGAGGTCGTCTCGGTGGCGCCATAGGCGTTGATCAGCTGCAAGCCGGGGCAGCGGACCGCGAGCTTCTCGATGGTGGGAGTCGGCATGGGCGCGCCGCCGTAGCCGCCGATCCGCCAGGCCGAGAGGTCGTAGGTGTCGAAATCCGGCTGCAGCAGGCAGAGATTGTACATGGCCGGCACCAGTACGGACTGCGTCATCCGCTCCCGGGCCGCAAGGGCGAGAAAGTCCGCGGCGCGGAACGCCGGCATGATGATGAGCGTGCCGGCCGCGCGCACGATGGTGGTGATGTTGGCAATCAGGCCGGTGACATGGCTCAGCGGCACGGCGGCGAGGGACCTGTCCGCGGCCGTCAGGCCCATGCATTGCTCGAAGACCATCGAGGAATGGACGATGCCGAGATGGGTCAGCATGGCGCCTTTCGGCAGGCCGGTCGTGCCGGAGGTATAGAGGATGACGGCGGTATCCTCCTCTGCCACGGCGGCGCAGGATGGCTCCGGCGCCGCGGCATGGGCGGCGAGGACATCCGCGAGGGCGCGTGTTCCGGCGGCAGCTCCGCCGACCGTCCAGCGCTGCGACAGGGCGGGGGTCTCGGCGGCGACCGGGATGCGGTCGGCAAGCTCCGCCTCGTGGATCAGCAGGTGGGCGCCGCAGTCGTTCAGCACATGGGCGATCTCCGGCGTCTGGAGCCTGAGGCCCATCGGAACCGCCACGGCACCGATGCGGGCGAGGGCGAAGAGGACGGTCACAAACTCCGGTCGGTTGCCGATCAGCATGGCGACGCGGTCGCCGGCCGCAACGCCTTCCGCAGACAGCGCGGCCGCCAGCCGGCGAACGGCGAGGTCAAGCCCGGCATAGGTCAGGCGCGTGTCGCCGCAGACCAGCGCCTCGCCGTCGCTGTTGCAGGCCACGGCTTCGTCGAGGAGGGCCGGGAGGCTTGCCGGGCGCTCGGCAAAGCAGGCGACGACCCGGTCGCCATAATGCGGCTCGCGCCGGAGGCGTGTGCCCAGGGTCGCGGTCCACGAGGGACGGTGCGTCGGCGGCTCCGCATGAGGCGCGGGTTGGGCAACACTGCGGTTGGTGTGGTCGGCAGGCGGCATGGCGTGGCCCGGGGAGGACTGGGAGCGGGCGCGCAGGAGCCCGCCGGACCGCAACTGCACCCGATCCGGGCCGGGCCATCAAGAGGCCGCATGCCGGCCGTTCGAGGGACCTCCGCCATCAATCATTCGGCAACCATGGGGGTCTAGAAGAACAGGATGGCGCCGCGCGCCTGGGAGCCGTCCATGGGCGCCGACGCGACCACCACACTGCTGACGATCTACCGCTCGTACCTGCTGAGCCCCGGCATGCTGTGGGTCCTGGGGTTCGTGACAGCCTTCATCGCCGTCGGCGTCGTTGCGGGAATGACGTCGCGGGTGCTGTCGCCGTCCGCCGTGCGCAACAGCCTCGCCTCGCTCGCCGTTCTCGCCTTCAACATCATCATGGCGCCGGTGGTCTATGTCCTGTCCGACCTCGTAGCGCGGACCTACGGTCAGTTCGGCATCCCGGCGATTCCTCAGAGTTTCTGGCAGGGCATGCCCTGGCTGGTCGTTGCCGTCGTCGGCATCGTCGCCAAGGATTTCGCCGACTACTGGTGCCACCGCGCCCTGCACACGCGCATCGGCTGGCCTATCCACGCAGTTCATCACTCGGATACGCACGTGAACGGCTTCACCGCCTTCCGGGTGCATCTGCTCGAGGTCGTGACGATGAAGGTCTTCTACATCGTCCTCTTGACCTGGATCGGCATCCCGACGGGCCTGATCGTCGCGGCCTATGTCGTTGCCTCGCTGCACACGGCCTATGTCCATTTCGAACTCGACATCGACCATGGTCCGTTCAACTGGCTGATCGCCTCGCCGCGCTTCCATCGCTGGCATCATGCCGATGCGCCCGAGGCCTATGGCAAGAACCTCGCGAACATGATTCCGCTTTTCGACCTGATGTTCGGAACCTACTACCGCCACGACAGCTGTGCCGAGCCGATGGGCGCCGAGCGCGACGGCATTCCGGACACCGATCCCGTGAAGCTGGTGCTGCTGCCCTTCGTCCTCTGGGCGCGGCAGGCTCGCGCCCTTGCCGGCGACGCGCTGCTGCGGCTTCGTGCAACGTTCCGGTAGGTTCTCCAGACAGTGGCCGTTCAGTGCCGCTCCTGCAGGCACTGGTCGTGGTCGGCCAGCACTTCGATGACCCGGCACGTGTCGATGGCGCCGTGCGAGCCGTGGTCGACCATGCGCGCGATCTCGCCGCGCATCGCGGTCAGGCGGGCGATCTTGGCGTCGATGTCGGCCAGGTGCCGCCGGGCGATCGCGTCAGCCCCGTCGCAGGGCTGGCCCGGCTCGCCGGCGAGCGCGATGAGCTGGCGGATTTCCTCGATCTCGAAGCCGAGGTCGCGGCCATGCCGGATGAACGCGAGCCGCTGCACATCCTCCGGGCCATAGAGGCGCCGGTTCGACCCCGAGCGCGGTGCGGGCGGCATCAGGCCGATCTGCTCGTAATAGCGGATGGTCGGCACCTTGACCCCGGCGCGGCGCGCGAGAACGCCGATGGGAAGGCCGGGGCGTTCGGCCGTCGCGGTGGACTTGGCGGGCATTGAAAAGACCTCTTGATCCTCTAGTCGCTAGAGGATGTAGGTCCGATGCCGAAGCATGCAACCCGTTGGGCATGCGTGAGGCCTGAAAGGACGCAGCGATGTCATCGAGCAGTGGAAACGCGGAGCCCGGCGCCGCCGGCTTCGACGGCACCGATCCGCGTTATCGCCGCGTCCTGTGGATCGTCATCGCCATCAACGCGGCGATGTTCCTCATCGAGACGCTCGCCGGCCGCCTCGCCGGGTCGCAGGCGCTTCAGGCCGACGCGCTCGACTTCCTCGGCGACACCCTCACCTACGGCCTGTCGCTGGCGGTGATCGGCCGCAGCCTGCGCATCCGGTCGTCCGCGGCCCTGTTCAAGGGCGTCAGCCTTCTCCTGATGGGCCTGTGGGTCTTCGGCTCAACGCTCTGGCAGGTGCTTGTCTTCGGGCTGCCGCGGGCAGAGTTCATGGGCGCCATCGGTCTGCTGGCGCTGGCGGCCAACCTCGCGAGCGTGATCCTGCTGGCGCGCTACAAGGACGGCGACGCCAATGTCCGCTCCGTCTGGCTCTGCTCGCGCAACGATGCCATCGGCAATGTGGTGGTGATGATCGCCGCCGGCCTCGTCTGGTGGCTGGCGAGCCCCTGGCCGGATCTCGTCGTCGCCTTCATCATGGCCGGGCTCTTCCTCCATTCGGCCTTCCTCATCTTGCATCAGGCGGTACGCGAGTGGCGCAGCGGCGAGGATCTGGGCGCCCTCATGGGGCATGGCCACGATCACAGCGATGATGGGCAGGACCATGCCGGGCATCGGCACGGGGCGGGCTGACCGTTCGGCCGATGTTCATCTGCGGGCCATCGTCGCGACACGATGGTGGCTAGGATGGGGTCCTTGTGCACAGGAGCACCGCCATGCGCGCCCGTCTTGTTCTTCTCGCCGCCCTCGCCGCCCTCGCTGCCCCGCTATCGGCGCTGCCGGCCCTCGCCCAGACGCCAGGGGCCATTCCCGCCGCCCCCGGCGGAGACACCCTCGGCCGTTTCGTCCTGCGCGAGACGCCCGACGGACTGCTGCGCATGGACACCCGCACCGGCCACATGTCGCTGTGCTCGCGGGCCTCGGGGAGCTTCACCTGCCGCCTCGTGCCGGACGACAAGGTGGCGCTGGAACAGGAGATCGAGCGGCTGAAAGCGGAACTCGACACGGTGAAGCGCTCCGGCGCGCTGGCCGCCCGTCCGGCCCAGCCCGGCGGCGATCCGAGCCTCAACCTGCCGAGCGATGCCGAGGTCGACCGCGCCCTGAGCCTGGCCGAGCGCATCTGGCGGCGGCTGCGCGGCATGATCCGCGAGAGCGAGGAGAACCCGCTGCCGGAACGCCGCCTCTGAGGGCGGCGCGACGCTGCTTCACTCGGCGCGCACGACCGGCGGCTTGTCGAGGCCCTTCGGCGAGAGCGTGAACACCTCGACGCCGTCCTTCGTGACGCCGACGGTATGCTCGAACTGGGCGGAGAGGGAGCGGTCGCGCGTCACCGCGGTCCAGCCGTCGGAGAGCACCTTCACATGCGGGCGGCCGAGATTCACCATCGGCTCGATGGTGAAGATCATGCCCGGCTTCAGCAGGCTTCCTTCGCCCGGCTTGCCGAGGTGGACGATGTTCGGCTCGTCGTGGAACAGCTTGCCCACGCCATGGCCGCAGAAGTCGCGCACCACGCTCATGTGCTGCGGCTCGACATAGCTCTGGATGGCGTGGCCGATGTCGCCGACGGTATTGCCTGGCTTCACTGCCGCGACGCCGCGCAGCAGCGATTCGTAGGTGACGTCGATCAGCCGCTCGGCGCGGCGCGGGATGTCGCCGACCGCGTACATGCGCGAGGCGTCGCCATGCCAGCCGTCAAGCACGAAGGTGACGTCGACATTGACGATGTCGCCGGCGCGGAATGGCTTCTCGTTGGGAATGCCGTGGCAGACGACATGGTTGATCGAGGTGCAGCAGGAATGCTCGTAGCCGCGATACATCAGCGTCGCGGGATAGGCGCCGTGATCCATGCCGAACTCGAAGACGAGGTGGTCGATGTGCTCGGTCGGCACGCCTTCCCTGACCTCGTCGACCAGCATGTCGAGGCATTCCGCGACGAGGCGGCCGGCCTTGCGCATGCCGGCGAAGGCGTCCTCGCCATAGAGCTTGATCTGGCCATTCTTGCGCATCTGCGCCG
>CAZEZD010000111.1:0-8290 GCA_964516115.1 uncultured Hyphomicrobiales bacterium | reverse complement strand
GGGAAGCCTTCTGCTACGTCGAGTCAGCCATTGAGCCAATTCTCAAACGGACTCTGACATGTCGAGTGACCGTGAAACGCGCATGCGTTTCATGCGCATCGATGAAGAGACCGGGCAATTGCTGCGCGAACTCTGGGCCATCGTCGAGCCGAAGCTGCCGACGATCCTCGATGGCTTCTATCGCCACGTCACCAGCGAGCCGAAGCTTGCCGCCCTGGTCGGCAGCAACATCCCGCGGCTGAAGGCGGCACAGGGCGGCCACTGGGCCAAGCTGTTCGCCGGCACATTCGACCCCGCCTACATGGACGGCGTCAGGACTATCGGGCTGGTTCACAACAAGATCGGCCTCGAGCCCCGCTGGTACATCGGCGGCTACAGCTTCGTGCTGTGCCAACTCACCGACATCGCCATCGCCGCCTACAAGTGGAAGCCGGGCAAGCTGTCGCGGATACTGGTCGCCCTGAACACCGCCGTCTTGGCCGACATGGACCTGGCCATATCGGTCTATCAGGATGCGCTTCTGGCCGACCGCCAGCGCCGCCAGGCCAAGATGCAGGAGGCCATCACCGACTTCAACGGGGAGGTCACCGTCGCCCTGAAGGCGCTGGACGGCTCATCGCACACGCTCAGCGCCACGGCGAACGGGCTTGCCGCCAATGCCGAGGAGACCACCCGGCAGGCGACGGCCGTGGCGGCGGCCTCCGAGCAGTCCGCCTCCAACGTCCAGACCGTCGCCGCCGCCTCGGAGGAACTGTCGACCGCGGTCCGCGAGATCGGCCGGCAGGTGGATCAGCAGACCACGGTGGCGACCCAGGCGGTCAACCAGGCGCGTCAGTCCAAGGTGACCATGGATGGCCTCGCCGAGACGGCGCACAAGATCGGCGAGGTGGTCAGCCTGATCGCCAACATCGCCGGCCAGACCAACCTCCTGGCGCTCAACGCCACCATCGAGGCGGCGCGCGCCGGCGAGGCGGGCAAGGGTTTCGCCGTGGTGGCGAGCGAGGTGAAGAGCCTCGCCGGCCAGACCGCGAAGGCGACCGACGAGATCAGCCAGCAGATTGCCGCCGTGCAGGCCGCGACGCAGCAGTCGGTGGTGTCCATCACCGGGATCGGATCGACCATCGAGGAGATCAACTCGATCACCACCAGCATCTCCGACTCGCTTGCCCAGCAGCAGGCCGCCATCGAGGAGATCGCCCGCAACATCCAGGAGGCGGCGCGCGGCACGCAGGAGGTCTCGAGCAACATTTCCGGTGTCAGCGACGCCGCCGCCGACACCGGGGCGACCTCGTCGACCATGCTCGACGCGGCGACCAACCTCTCCGATCAGGCCCGCAACCTGCGCGAGCAGATCGGCCGCTTCTTCGAGACGATCAAGGCGGCCTGAGCCGATAGGGGCCGGCGTCTGCCGGCGACACATCGAAGAACGGGGTCCGGCTTTCTTGAAGCGGGCCCCGTTTTCGTATCCGGCGGATGTGTGCCGCGGCGCCTACCGCGTGATGCGCACGTTGGTCAGCGACAACGCGATGTTCTTGAACGCATCGGCCAAGGACTGGCGGTCCTTGGCGTCGAAGGCGTGGCCGGGCGAGGTGGCGCAGTTGCGCATGGCCGACATGGCGACGGGGTCGGTGATGTCGAAGGCGACCGTGAAGATCTCGATCTGCTGCTGCTTGGCGTAGGTGCAGATCGCGTTCATGTCGGAATAGGTCTGGGCAAGCTGGTTCGCCTGGTTTGCGGCGTTGCCGTTGGGGGCGAGGTGGCGACCGTCGGCGGTGTTGAAGCGCAGCGTGTTGGCGCCGTCCGTCATCAGCACCATGACCTTGCGCGGGCGGCGGTTGCCGGCGTCGTAGGCGGCGCCCTCCGAGAAGGGCGCGGACGGCGACAGGACGTTGACGCCCCAGATCAGGCCGCTGGGAATGTAGGTGGACGGCTTGTAGTTGCCGATATTGACGCGCATGTCGCGGATGGCGGAGACGACCGTCGACTGGCTCGCGGTCAGCGGCACGATCGGATTGAGGCAGTTCTGGCTTGTGGCGAGATAGCCCGGATAGGGCGTCGACGGCTGGGTGTCGTTCAGCCGCAGCGAGCCCGAGGTGCGCGAGCCGACGCAGCCGTACCAGCGATAGTTTGTCGTGCCGCCGCCCGAGCAGGATTCGTAGGGCGCGACCGTCTGATCCACGCAGGTCGAAGGCGTGCAGTCATAGGTCTCGGAGCGGCCGTCGACGACGCGGGTGCAGGTCTTGGCGGCGCCTTTGGTGCAGACGGATTTCGTCGTCTTGGTGACGCAGGTCTTTTGGCTGGTGACGCTGTAGTCGGCGGGCACCGACAGCCAGGTGGCGTTGCGATTGGCCGTGCCGACATTGACGTAGTCGGCATAGGGCACGACGCCGATCTTCACGTCGGCGTTGGGGTCCTGGCGCAGGGCGACGACGAGGTCTTCCGCCGACTGCTTCAGCGCGACCAGCTTGTCGCCGACCATGGACCAGGTGTTGTCGAGCACCAGCACCAGTTCGGTCGTGCCGTTGAGGCCGCGAATGGCCCTCGCCTCCGCCCGGTAGGGCAGGGTGTGGATGCCGGCGATGCTCATGAATGTGGTGGGCACGGCGCCGGTGATGGCGAGCGTCACCTCGCGCTTGCCGGACTGGTAGGCGAATTCCGTGATCCGCGAGCCGTCGGCGTTGGAGCCGCGCAGATTGGCCGTGGCATAGCTGTCCGCCACCAGCTTCATGCTCGGTTCGGACTCGATGCGCGAAGAGGCTGCCGCCAGCGCCGCGGCATCGGCCGCCGACTGGGCCGCGGTCCTGGCAGAGGACAGGCGCGAATAGTCGACGCCCGCGCCGATCCCGATCAGCAGCGGCACCGCGCTGATGGCGAAGAGCACGGCGACGACGCCGGACGTGTCGCGGCGGGCACGGGACAAGAAGGCGGTGAAGGCTTCGCGAAGGCGGGCGAGGGGCATGGGGAACGTCGCTCGGTTGGCTTCGGATCGTGAAACAACTCGATACCCCGTGCGCGTTGAACAATCCCCTAAGGGAAGCCCGACGCGTCCGCGACGTTTGGAAGTGGTGAATGATCCGGAAGTGGTTTCGGTGAACCGGGACGCGGGCGCGGCCGCCTCCGTCCTCAGCCGCCGAGGCGGCAGATGGACCTCAATTGCCTGGCGTGCTGCGACAGAGGCGTCACGTCATAGGTCTGTTCGACGGCCGGAAACTTGATGAAGACCTGCGCCGCGCCTGCGATATCGGCGAGGAACAGTTCGGCGAAGCGGGCCGTCACGAAGGCCGAGAACTGCGTTACGCGCCAGCGGATGGGTTTCAGCGGTCCATTGTCGACGCTGTAGTGACCGTCGAACGTGCCGCCCGGAACCTCCGGAAGCCGGTAGCCCGGCGCAAAGGAGACGAAGGCCGCGCCGGCGCTGCACAGCATGGTCAGCCGCTCGCCGGAGCTGCGGTAGGACATCTCGATCGCCGGCCCGGACCCGGACGATTCCTGCAACTCGCGCACGCGCCATTCGGCATGCGCCGTCCCGGTCCCTGCCGCGACGGCGCCGATGCAGAGCGCGCCTTGCATGATACGTCGCATCATGACGCGGCCGGGCAGTTGCAGTGATCGGCGAACATGGACGCTCTCGCCGCGGACAGGGGACCGGTGGGGGGATGTGCCTGGCATCGAGACCGGCCCCGCGAACCCGCTCTCAACCAGATGATGCAACGGCAGTCTTCTGCACCGTCATTGGTGCGAAGACAATAGTGCGGACAACATCCGGAAACAGTTCAGGTGCAGCTACACTTGATCACGGTATCAGGGTGCCGCGTTTTTGTCATTCCGCCCGTCCGGCTGTCACGACCCCTCGTTCAGGCGCCTGCGGCGTCGAGCGCCGCCATGTCCTCGGCGCTGAGGCTGACCGAGGCGGAGCGGATGAGGCTCTCCATCTGCTCCAGCGTCGTGGCGCTGGCGATCGGCGCGGTGACGGCCTTCTTGTGCATGAGCCAGGCGACCGCCACCTCCGCCGGCTTCGCGCCGTGCGCTGCCGACACCGCGTCCAGGACCTTGAGGATGCGGAAACCGCGCTCGGTCAGGTAAGGCCTGACGCCGCGCTCGCCGCGCGGGCTCTTCCCCAGATCCGCCTCCGAGCGGTACTTGCCCGAGAGGAAGCCCTTGGCCAGCGAGAAGTAGGTGATGACGCCGATATCCTCGGCGAGGCAGAGATCGGCCAGCGGCCCCTCGAATTTCGCCCGGTCATGCAGGTTGTATTCCGGCTGCAGCACCTCGTAGCGCGGCAGCTTGTGCGCCCCCGCCGCCTCCAGCGAGGCCTTGAGCTGGTCGGCGTCGAGGTTCGAGCAGCCGATGGCGCGCACCTTGCCCGCCTTCACCAGCTTCTCGTAGGCACTGAGCGTCTCCTCGTAGGGCGTCTCCGGGTCCGGCCAGTGCGACAGGTAGAGATCGATCACGTCGGTCTGCAGGCGCCTCAGCGAGGCTTCCACAGCCTCGGGGATATAGCGCGCCGAGAGGCCCTTCTTGCCCTCGCCCATGGGCGAGCCGACCTTGGTGATCAGGGTGATCTTCGAGCGGGTGCCGCGCGCCTTCATCCACTTGCCGATGATGGTCTCGCTCTCGCCGCCGGAATGGCCCGGTGCCCAGGCGGAATAGACATCGGCGGTGTCGACCGCGTCGAAGCCGGCATCGACGAAGCGGTCGAGCAGCGCGAAGGACATGGCCTCGTCCGCCGTCCAGCCGAAGACATTGCCGCCGAAGACGAGCGGGGCGATGGTGAGGCCAGTGCGGCCGAGGGGGCGTTTCGTCATGGGCTGGCTCCGGGTCATGGCGGCCTCCTCGGCGGATTTGGATCACGAGTCGGCGAGATTAACCCCACCCCGCCATCCCGGGACAAGTTGCCCGCCGGATTCTGTCAGCATGGCAGCCACGCGAGGGGGCGAAACGAGGCGCAGGCTGGCTTTGCCCGCGAAAGAAATTGCTGCCAGTTTTCGGGTGGCCGGCAATCTATCCCCTCCCTAAGACCAGGACCCTTCCGCGCCGGTGATCCCATGCCGCCTCGCCCCGACAGCCTCTCCCTGAAACAGGCCCGCCGCATCGCCATCGCCGCGCAGGGGTTCGACCTGGACGGTTTCTCCCGCCGCGAGAGCCATGCCGGCGAGCGGCGCCACCTGAAGCGCATGGCCGAGGCGCTCGGCGTCATCCAGATCGATTCCGTCAACGTCGTCGCGAGAGCCCACACCCTGCCGGGCTTCTCGCGCCTCGGCCCCTACGACACCGCCGACATCGACGCGCTCGCTTATGCCGGCCGGCGGCGGTCGCTGTTCGAATACTGGGGGCACGAGGCTTCCTACCTGCCGGTGGCGCTGCAGCCGCTGCTGCGCTGGCGGATGGAGCGCGCCCGCCGCGGCGAGGGCGTCTACACCGGCCTGGCCACCTTCGGCCGCGAGCGGGCCGCCCTCATCGAGGAGGTCCGCCGCGAGATCGAGGCCGAGGGGCCCAAGGCGGCGGGAGAACTCTCCCACGACCACAAGGGCGAGGGGGGCTGGTGGGGCTGGTCGGAGGGCAAGCGCGCCATCGAGTGGCTGTTCTGGGCCGGCATCGTCACCACGGCGACCCGGCGCAGCGCCTTCGAGCGGGTCTATGACCTGACCGAGCGTATCCTGCCGCGCGCCATCGTCGAGGCGCCGACGCCGGACGAGGCGAGCGCCCACCGGGAACTCGTCAGGCTCTCCTCGGTGGCGCTCGGCGTCGCCACGGAACGATGCCTGCGCGACTACTACCGCCTCGGCGTCGCCGGGACGCGGCGGGCTGTCGCCGAACTGGTCGAGAGCAGCGATCTCGTTCCCGTCACCGTCGAGGGCTTCCGCCATCCGGCCTATCTGGCGAAGGACGCGCGCATCCCCCGCCGGGTCGAGGCCCGCGCCCTGCTCGCGCCCTTCGATCCGCTGGTCTGGCAGCGCGAACGCACCGAGGGCCTGTTCGGCGCCCGCATCCGCCTCGAGATCTACACGCCTGCCGACAAGCGCACCCACGGCTACTACGTGCTGCCCTTCCTGCTCGGCGACACGCTGGTGGCGCGGGTCGACCTCAAGGCCGACCGCGCAAGGTCGACGCTGGTGGTTCAGGCCGCCCACCTGGAGGAGGGGGCGTCGGCGTCCCGCGTCGTCGAGCCACTGGCGGCGGAGCTCCGGCTCATGGCCCGCTGGCTCGGACTGGAGCAGGTGCGGGTCGAGCCGCGCGGGGACCTCGCCGGAGCGCTCGGAAGCGTTCTGGCAGGCTGACGTCCTGCATCGGACGAGTGCGTCCTTCGAGGCTCGCCACCGGACGATGCTGACGCATCGCCGTGGGGCTCGCACCTCAGGATGAGGAGGGATGTGACGGGCATCCGGGACGATGAATCGCGACAGTCGGGCTTTATCGAAGGCTGATGCAGGACATCTCCCCTCCTCATCCTGAGGTGCGAGGGCCGCGGCCCGAGCCTCGAAGGACGCACTTCGTTGGTGCAGCCCGACACCCTCTCATCGAGCACGGTCCGGACGAGGCCTTCCCTCCCGAACGGCCGGCTTCAACCCGTCACCGGCCTCTCCCACAATGTCCCTAGGGAGACAGACCATGACCGCCACCCGCATCCGCGACCGCATCGCCGTGACCATCGAGGATGGCGTCGCCGACATCCGCCTCGACCGGCCCGACAAGATGAACGCGCTCGACCATGCCATGTTCGACGCGCTGATCGAGGCTGCGGCCTTCGTCCGCGATACGAAGGGCGTGCGCGCCGCCGTGCTGTCCGGCGAGGGACGCGCCTTCTGCGCCGGGCTCGACTTCGCCTCCTTCCAGGCCATGCAGGCGGGCGGCGACGCAAGCCTCCGCGACCTCACCGCCCGCACCCACGGCATCGCCAACCGGCCGCAGGCCTCCGCCTGGTGCTGGCGCGAGCTTGCCGTGCCGGTGATCTGCGCCGTCCACGGCGTTGCCTATGGCGGCGGCCTGCAGGTGGCGCTCGGCGCCGACATGCGCTTCGCCACGGCGGATGCGAAGCTCTCGGTCATGGAGATCAAATGGGGCCTCGTGCCGGATGTCGCCGGCACGCAGCTTCTGCGCCACCTCTGTCGTGACGATGTGGTGCGCGACCTGACCTACACCGGCCGGGTCGTGAGCGGCGCGGAGGCGCTGGGCCTCGGCCTCGTCACCCGCACCGAGACCGATCCGCGCGCCGCGGCCCTCGCCGCCGCGCGGGAGATCGCGGGCAAGAATCCCGATGCCATCCGCGCCGCGAAGCGACTTCTCAATGCCGCGCCGGTCACCAGCCCCGCCGAGGGCCTGCTGATGGAATCGGTCGAGCAGCAGGCGATCCTCGGGTCTCCGAACCAGGTCGAGGCGGTCACCGCCAACATGGAGAAGCGTCCGCCGCGTTTCGCGGATTGAGGGGCAGACCCTGCACGACCGAAGTGCGTCCTTCGAGGCTCGGGCCGGGGCCCTCGCACTTCAGGGCGAGGGGGGAACGGGGCTTGCACCGCGGTTGCGACAAGGCCCGCCCGTGGTGCCCGTCGGGTGCCGATGCAGATCTCCAATCCTCCTCATCCTGAGGTGTGAGCCCCCGGCGATGCGTCAGCATCGCCCGGTGGCGAGCCTCGAAGGACGCAGTCCGGTCGTGCAGGGACGCGCCGCTCCCAGCCCGCAGCCCGCCCGAGGAAACGCCCCACCCATGCACAGGGGCGCTGGACTTCGCTGCGCCGCGGCAGTGATATGCGCCCTTCCTTTTCGATCCCGAGGGCATCATGGACAACCGAAGCGACCTGTGGCGGCAGGTGGACGCGGCATCAGGCCGCCTCATCGAACTCTCCGACCGCGTCTGGGGCATGCCCGAGGTCTGCTACACCGAGGTCCGCTCCTGCGCCGAGCACACCGCCCAGCTGAAGGCCGAGGGCTTCCGCGTCACCGAGAATGTCGCCGGCATCCCGACCGCCGTCATGGGCGAGGCGGGCGAGGGTGGTCCGGTCATCTGCTTCCTCGGCGAGTATGACGCCCTGCCGGGCCTCAGCCAGGAAGCCGGCGTCGCCGAGCATCGCCCGGTCGAGACCGGCGGCCACGGCCATGGCTGCGGCCACAACCTCTTGGGCTCCGCGGCGCTGCTCGCCGCCACCGCCATGAAGAACTGGCTGGCCGAGAACGGCATTCCCGGCCGCGTGCGCTACTATGGCTGCCCGGCCGAAGAGGGCGGCGCGGCCAAGGCCTTCATGGTGCGCGCCGGCGCCTTCAAGGACGCGGACGTCGCCATCACCTGGCACCCGGG
>CAZEZD010000110.1:0-8411 GCA_964516115.1 uncultured Hyphomicrobiales bacterium | reverse complement strand
GGGTCGCGTGATTAAGCGGCCCCTATAGACGGCTTTCCCGCCGATGGGAAGCCGCAGCGGTGTCGTCACCAACAGGTTCCCCGCCGGCTGACATGGCAAGGCCGCCGCGGGGGTCTTCGCGGCGGCCAGGATGACAGGCGGAAAGTCTGCGTCCCTCCATCAGGCCGAAACGTCGAACAGGAGCGAGGACGAGGTGCCGGAGGTCGACTGACCGGCGGTGCCGTAGCCCGACCCGAGCTTTTCCTGAAGCTGCTTCAGGAAGTCCTGCAGCGCCTTGCCGACAGACGAATCATCGGTAGTGATGCTGAAGGTCGTCGTGCCGTTGCCGCTCTCCCCGCCCGGCGGCGGGCCGGGGGGCGGACCACCGGGACCACCGGGACCGCGCCCCCCGCCCGGACCCTGCGCGAAGGTCTCGGAGAAGATCTCCTTCAGCTCGGCGGCCTGGTCCTCGGTGAGGGTGCCGGCCTCGACCTGTTCGGCGATCAGGCTGTCGATCTTGGCCTTTGCCTCGTCCGGGCTGGGCGGCGCCGTCCGCGTCGCCGAGAACGAACCGCGTTCGGCCTTCATGGCCTTGTCGATGGAATCGAGCGCCGTGGACAGGGCGCTTTCGTCGGATGCGGAGACCTCGCCGGTCGAAACCTGCGAGGCCAGCGTATTCTGCAACATCTCGCGCGGCGACAGCCTTTGCGAGCTGAACGATGACGATGATATCGTCGTCGTCATGGGGACCTCCTTGTGTGGCGGTGACGGACTGTACTGACATGTTGCAGGACGCGCCGGGATGCTTAATGAGCGCTTAGCGCCGATCACCACTTGGTTTCCTTTTGTTTCCAGACCCGGCATGCGAAACATAGGGAAACAATTTTCGTGTTCGCGGCGCGGCCGCCCTCGCCTATCTGTGCCCCGATGTCATCCGAACCCCACATCCTGATCGTCGAGGACGACCGCGAGATTCGCGGCCTCATCGCCCGTCTGCTGAAGTCCAGCGAGTTCCGCGTCTCGACCGCCGGCGACGGCCGGGAGATGGACCGCATCCTCGCCGACAGCCGCATCGACCTGATCGTCCTCGACGTCATGCTGCCGCAGGAGGACGGGCTGTCAATCTGCCGGCGCCTGCGGGCCCAGACGAAACTGCCCATCGTCATGGTCTCGGCCAAGGGCGAGGAACTCGACCGCGTCCTGGGTCTCGAACTCGGCGCCGACGACTATCTGGTCAAGCCCTTCGCCTCACGCGAACTGCTGGCGCGGGTGCGCGCGGTGCTCCGCCGCTCGTCCGGCGCGCAGGAGGATCCCGTCGCCGACACGGTCCACACGTTCCGCTTCCACGGCTGGACGCTCGATTCCCTGCGCCGCAGGCTGACCGATCCTGCCGGCGCCCAGGTCTCGGTCACGGACGGCGAATTCGACCTGCTGCGGGTCTTCTGCCAGCGGCCCGGACGGCTGCTCAGCCGCGACCAGTTGATCGACCTGACCCAGGGCCGCGCCGCGGGCCCTAACGAGCGCAGCATCGACATTCTCGTGGTGCGCCTGCGCCGCAAGATCGAGACCGATCCGCAGCGTCCCGACTTCATCAAGACGGTGCGGTCGGGCGGCTACATGTTCACACCGGACGTCGAGGCCGCGTGATGCCGGACACGCGGCAACGCGCGCGCTGGCAGCGGGTATGGCCGCCCGGGATCGCCGGCCAGCTCGCCATTCTCATCATCGTCGCCATTCTCGCGATCAACACCATCCTCACCCTGTCGTTCATGCTCGCGAACACGGCCCCGCGGGCTCATCCCGCCGAGACGACGGGCCGCCAGGCTGCGGTCGTCGAATTGCTCGACCGTGCCGGGCCGTCCGAGCGCCGTGCGTTGCTGGGAGCCGTTCGGGACGCCTTTCCGGAGTTTCGTGTCTCCCTCGCGTCCGCGGGCGCAACCTTCGACGAAGCCGCGGCGCCGGCTCCGCCGGCGCGCCATCTCGGCCGGCTCCTCGGCGCGGGCTTCAGGGTGTCGTCCATCCGGACCGATCGCGCGGTCACTGACGAGGCCGGTGAGGACCTCCTCGTCCGGCTCCGGGACGGGTCGCTGCTGCTTCTGTCATCGCCCCGCCCGTCGCCTCCGCCCGGCGGTCCTCTTGCGCTCATGATCGGCTTCATCGCCATCACGGCCGTGCTGCTGGGGATCTGGGCTGTTCTGGCTCTGACCAAGCCGCTGCGCGCCATCGAGGCGACGGTCGAGGCCTATGGACCCGATCAGACCTTCAGCCCGATCCCAGAGACCGGACCGCGCGAGATCCGCACCCTCGCCCGCGCCTTCAACCGCATGCAGGAGCGCATCAGCCGGCTGATGGACGACCGCACGCGAACGCTCGCCGCCGTCGGCCACGACCTGCGCACGCCCATCACGCGCCTGCGGCTGCGGGCGGAGCTTCTCGACGACAGTCCGGAAAAGGCCCGGATGATTGCCGATCTCGACCAGATGGACGCCCTGGTGCAGAGCGCCCTCACTCACCTGCGCGACGGCCGCGGCGACGAGGCATCGAGCACGCTCGACCTGCAAAGCCTCCTGCAGACGATCGCCGACGGCTATACCGATCTCGGCAAGCCGGTGGAGATGGCCCCGTCGGCGCGTCTCGCGATCCGCGGTCGGCCACTGGAGCTGGAACGCGCCATCACCAACATCGTCGACAATGCGATCAAGTACGGCTCGGGAGCATCCATCTCGCTGCATCGCGACGGCGATTGGGCGCTGATCGAGGTGGCCGACCGCGGGCCGGGCATTCCAGAGGCGATGCGCGCTACCGTGCTGGAGCCCTTCGTGCGGGGCGAGGCCGCCCGGACCATGAACGAGGCCGACGGTTTCGGCCTCGGCCTGACGATCGCCCGCTCCATCATCGAGGCCCACGACGGGACGATCACCTTCGCCGACGGAAATCCGGCAGGTTTCGTCGTCCGGATGAGCCTGCCGGTGGCCTGAACGTCGTCAGCGCGGCTCGGAGACGGCGCGGGGGGAGAGCTTCTCGGCGAGCGTCCGCGCCAGAGCGACTCCGACGCAGTAGTAGCTGGCATCGACCAGATGCTGGCTTCCCATGGGGAGGAGTTCTTCGGGCCTGAGACGGTGCTCAGCCAGCAGCACGGTCAGCATGGCGTTGCGACGGAACACCGGCGTGCCCGTCTCGACCGCAACCTCGTGAAGCGCGGCCACATAGGCGGCAAAGGCCGGAAACCGCTCGGCGCGTGGCAGAGGGAACTGGTCCATCAGCACGACATCCGCGCCGCCTTCGCGCAGTTGGGCAATGCCCTTGCGCAGGATGCGCTTGAACTTCTCGACGCCGATATCGTGGATCGCGTCATAGACCCCGGTCTGCCAGACGACCAGGCCCGGACTTTCCGACAGCACGTCGGCGTCGATGCGCTGGTACATCTGGTGCGCCGAATTGCCGCCGATCCCGGCATTGGTGACCTCGATCTCATGGCCGGGCATCAGGCGGGTCAGTTCGTCGCGCATGACCGCCGGATAGGCCCGGTCGATGGAGGAGGCCCCGGTTCCCAGCGTCGAGGAGGAGCCGAGGGTCACAATGGTAAGCTTCTGGCCCGCAGCAATGGCCGCCCGCGCCTGAGGCAGGTCGCCGGCAAAACTCCTCAGCTCGCGCGCAACGGTACAGCCAGGCTCGAATGGCGCACGCGGTTCCGATGCGCGGGCGGACATACCCGCGACAGCAAGCACCACGAGACTGGCCCAAGCGAGCCGCATCGACCGCTTCCCTCTCACGCCACCTTCACCTCGCCGGTGCCCGGCGGGCTCTTGGCCGGCGCCCTCGCGACTGACGTCCGATACCATTCAAACATTTGCGCCGTGGCAAGCAAGAGGACAATGCCGATCGCATTCACGGCAATCTGCATCAGCGGCCCGCGGCCGATCTCGGTGAAGGCAAAGGTGCCGAGCAGCGAGAGGATCACGCCGAAGCAGAACAGCGGCAGCGAATGTCGTCCGGCCTGCTCAAGAAGCCGCGCGACCGCAGAACTCAGCCAGGCGGCGGTCCTGGGCACATGGGCGGCAACGAGATAGGCGAGCGACAGCGCGTGCGCCAAGCGCCACAGCGACAGGTTGGTCTTGTCGAGATCGAGGCGCCATTGGTCCGGCAGGATGACACCCTCGAAGCCGGCGATCACCGCCCAGGGCGCCGCGCTGACGAGACCGAACAGCACGATCGCCACCGCGGCGATGGTGATCCACGGCGCACGCGGCAGGGCAACGCCGCGCAGCGCGCCATGTCCGGTTATCATGCCGACCGTGAAGAGAAGCTGCCAGGCGAAGGGATTGAAGAACCAGGCGCCGCCCGTCGACATGTTGGGAATTGCCAGCCCGAACCACCAACTCGCCGCATAGAGCCCCACCGACGCGGAAACGGCCAGGACCGGGGCGATGCGCGCCATCACCCAGAGGACGGGCAGCATGGCCAGCAGGACGACGTAGAGCGGCAGGATGTCCAGATAGTTCGGAAGGAAGATCAGCGCCGCCGTCTGCAGCAGCGTCGTCGCCGGATCCTGGAAGAACGGCAGGATCGAGACGTGCTCGTAGTAGAGCGGGTTGCCGAAGCGGACCGCCATGAAGGCGACGGCCACCGCGGTGAACACGAACAGGCCGAGATGGGCGAGATAGAGCTTCCAGATGCGGGCGACGACCTGCGCCGAACCGGTGACGAAGCTGCGGCGGTCGATCACCGACCCATAGGCCAGCGCCGCCGAGAAGCCGGCGAGCAGCACGAAATATTCGGCGGCATCGGAAAATCCCATGGACGTCGGAGTGATCCGCGTCAGCACGTTGCCGGCGACATGGTCGACGAAGATGATCAGCAGCGACAGACCGCGGAAGATGTCGACGCGCACGTCACGGTCGACGCGCACAGGCGAGGCCGGCGCGGCGCCAAACAGGAACCAGGAGCGGAAGGCGATCGGAGCGGACATCGTGACCGGTTGCATGGGTGGGACAATGCGACGTCGGAGCTTCGCATCTGGGCATTGTCCATACGCCGCAAAAGTGTCCGGGTTGCATCCGCCGCGATCACATGCCGCTGAAACTGGTCACGTCTTCGCGAGCATGCCGGCGAGGACAGCCCGGACATGGTCGGGCTGTTCCATCGGAAAGAAATGCGTCGTGCCGGACAGCGTCTCCGCGACGACGCGGGGAGCCACCCGTCGCACCCTGCCGAGCCCGCCGACCACGGTCGATCCCTCGCCCGCGGCGATCAGATGCACCGGCATGCGGAGCCGCCGCAGCGCCGCCCAGGAGCGATGGCGATGCGCGGCGAAGGTCGCCGACTCCCAGGCTGGCGGACAACCGAGGCGGACGCCTTCGGGATCATCGACGAAGCCGCCTTCGACATAGCCCTCCAGGAAGCCCGGCTGCCAGGTTGAGAAGGCCTTGCGGGTGCGGTAGGTGGAAAGCGCCTCCTCCTTCGACGCAAAGACCGGTCGCCGTTTTGCGGCGCCGACGGCAAGTCCGAAACGGCGCGCTTTGGCCCGGCCCCACGGCGTGAAGAGTGCCAGGCGCATGGTCACCGGCATCAGCACCGGGTCGAGCAGGACGAGGCCCCTCACCGCGCGCGGGCGCTCGGAGGCGGCGAGCAGCGCCACGATCCCGCCCATCGAATGGCCCGCCAGAACGACGGGCGGCGCGCCGTCCGGCACCCAGCGGTCGAGAAGAAGGATCAGGTCGCGGGCATAGGGCCACCAGTCGACCAGCCCTTCCGGATCCGTCGGCAGGCGCGTCAGCCCATGACCGCGCTGGTCGAGCGCCGCGATCCGGCGCTCCGTCGCCAGCGGCGCGAGCAGCGGCCCATAGGTCTGGGCATTGAAGCCGGTGGCATGGAGGAAGACGAGGTCGAGCGGGCGATCGCCTGCGCCCCATTCGAGGACGGACATCGTCCCGTCCGGCATGGTTTCGGATCGCCGCGCGGCAGGAAGGCTGGAAAGTGTCGTCATGCAGGTTCTGCCTCGCGAGCGGCTCCGGTCGCCAGCCTCTCAGTCGGCCGGAGGTATCTCGAGCGGCACGCCGGCCTCGTCCTTGACCTGCCCGAGCGTGAGGACCGTGCGGACGTTGCGCACGTTCGGCGTCGCCGTCAGGTCGGAGACGAAGTGCTGGACGCTGGCCAGATCCGGCGCCACGCATTTCATGACGAAATCAAAGTCGCCGGAGACCGTGTGGCACTCGCGGACGACGGGCCAGTGCCGGACCCTGTCAGAAAAGGCATTGAGGTCCGCCTCCGCCTGGCTCGCCAGATGCACCATGGCGAAGACGGTCACGCCATAGCCGAGCTTCTCGCCGGCGAGCAGGGCCCGGTAGCCGCGGATGATGCCCATTTCCTCCAGCGCGCGCACGCGCCTGAGGCAGGGCGGCGCCGAAATCCCGACCCGGCTGGCAAGTTCCACATTGGTCATGCGACCGTCGGCCTGCAACTCCCGCAGAATCTTCCAGTCGATGGCGTCGAGGCGGGCCTTCACGGGACCAAGTCTCCAGGAGTGGCGGATGAGCGGCAACGGCGACGGGAAACCGCCGCGCAGGGCTTCCGCGCGACGCCCAAGCCGGATAGCGCAGCGCATCCTTGCGCGCAACAAAATTTCGCCGCGCGGCCGCACAACGTAACGGGACAGACGTGCCGACAGCCGCCAATTCACGAGGTCCGGCCAATGTGGACGACATCCGAACACCGGCCTATATGTCCGGATATCTGTTCCCGGGAGGTTGTTTCATGACGTTTCTCGATATTGAGCGCCTGAAGTCCACGCCGCGCGAAACCGTTCCTTACGACTATGTCGTTGTCCGCAACTTCGTGAAGCCGGAGAAGCTTCAGGACGTTCTGAAAGACTATCCGGATGTCCCCGGCCCCGGCTCCCATCCGCCGTCCGTTCTCGACATTCGCGGTGACTTCAAGGGATTGATGGAGGAACTCGACCAGGAGCCCTTCCGCAAGGCCATCGAGGAGAAATTCGAGGTCGACCTCACCGGCAAGCCGACCATGTACACGGTGCGCGGCTTCACGCGTGCGACAGACGGCAAGATCCATACGGATTCCGAGACCAAGATCATCACCGTCCTGCTCTACATGAACGACTCATGGGACTCTGACGGCGGACGGCTGCGCGTCCTGAACAACGGCACCGATCTCAACGACTACGCCGCCGAGATTCCGCCCGACGGCGGCACGCTCCTCGTCTTCCGGCGATCCGACAGATCGTGGCACGGGCATGAGCCCTTCACCGGCAAGCGCCGCGCCGTCCAGATGAACTGGGTAACCAGCCAGGCGGTGGTGGACCACGAGCAGGGACGGCACGCGCGATCGAGCCGATTGAAGAAGCTCATCCGATTCATCACCGGCAAGGCCGCCTGATCGATCCGGATCGCATCGCATATCGCTAGTCTTGTATCGACATGCGATGCGATCCATTCCGTTTTGTGACGTTTTCCATCAACGCATTTCGTTGACAAGATGAAGAAGTCCATGGAATGAGCCTTGCGTCAAGCGCATAGCTGCTCCAGATTATCGGTCGTGAAGGGGCTATCTCTCCCCTTGTTTCCCCCGGCCGGACATCATGGGCACCCAGCACGAGCGCGTCGTCATCATCGGTTCCGGCCCGGCGGGCTACACCGCTGCCATCTACGCCGCGCGCGCCATGCTGAAGCCGGTCCTGATCCAGGGCATCCAGCCCGGAGGTCAGCTCACGATCACTACCGACGTCGAGAACTATCCCGGATTTGCCGACGTCATCCAGGGTCCCTGGCTCATGGAGCAGATGGAGAAGCAGGCGGCCCACGTCGGCACCCGCATCGTCTCCGACCATGTCGCGAGGGTGGACCTCAAGCAGCGCCCGTTCCGCATCGAGTGCGAGTCCGGCGACGTCTATGAGGCCGAGGCGCTGATCGTCTGCACGGGCGCGCAGGCGAAGTGGCTGGAGCTGCCGTCCGAGCAGAAATTCCGCGGCTTCGGCGTCTCCGCCTGCGCCACCTGCGACGGCTTCTTCTATCGCAACAAGGAGGTGCTGGTCGTCGGCGGCGGCAACACCGCGGTCGAGGAAGCGCTGTTCCTGACCAATTTCGCCTCGAAGGTCACGGTGGTCCACCGCCGCGACGCCTTCAAGGCCGAGCGCATCCTGCAGGAGCGCCTCTTCGCCCATCCCAAGATCGAGGTGATCTGGGATTCCGCGCTCGACGAGATCATCGGCCGCGAGGACCCGATGGCGGTCACGCGCGCACGGCTGAGGAACGTCAGGACCGGCGAGACGCAGGAGCGCGCCGTCGACGGCGTGTTCATCGCCATCGGCCATGCCCCGGCCGTCGAGCTCTTCCAGGGACAGCTGCGGCAGAAACCGTCGGGCTACCTGTGGACCGCCCCCGATTCCACCGCCACCGACGTTCCCGGCGTCTTCGCCG
>CAZEZD010000109.1:0-8473 GCA_964516115.1 uncultured Hyphomicrobiales bacterium | reverse complement strand
TCGCCGGCCAGTTCCAGAGCCCGGCGGTGTGGCGCAGCGAGCTCGAGGGCGTCATCGACTTCGGCTTCCCGGTGATCTGGAACATCGAGCGCAAGGCCTGATTGGGGCGCGTCCTTGCGGGGGAGGCGGCTTCGGTCGCCTCCACCCGACCACCGTCTCAGGCCGGCACGATGTGGACGATGCGGTAGCCGTCGCTCGCCATCGCATGCAGCAGGTCCGGCAGCATCGCCGCAGTCTGCGGGCGGGTGTCGTGAAACAGCAGGATGCCGCCGCGCGTCTGGCGTAGCCGTCGCGTGACCAGCGCCAGTTGGGCGTCGGGCGCCATATCGTTCCAGTCGCTCGCCCACAGGTCGCAGCCGAAGACGCCGATGCCGCGGGCGGCGAGCGCCTGGTTCAGCGCAGCGGAATCGCCGAAGCCCGGATAGCGGAAGAACGGCGTGCGGGGCCGGCCGGCATAGCGGCCATAGAGCGCGCGATCGACGGCGGCGAAGCCCGCCTCCATGTCGGCTTCGGCCTCGGCTTGTGGAAGCTGCGCCAGCGTCATCGGATGGGTCATCGAGTGATGACCGACCGTATGGCCCGCCGCGAGCACCCGGCGTGCGAGGGCAGGGTGGGCCGCGGCCTGGCGCCCGATCATGAAGAAGGTCGCCCGCACGCAGTTCTCGGCGAGGGTCGTGAGGATGGGTTCCGTGGTGCCGGGATGCGGTCCGTCGTCGAAAGTCAGCACCACCTCGCCGGGGCTGAGCGGCAGGGTACGCGGGTAGCTCTTGCGGCCGACGCGCAGGCCGTTGCCTGTCGCCACGGGCAGGACCCGCGCCGTGCCGAGGCGGCCCCCGCCACATGTCGCGGCGAGGGCCGGGGCAGCGAGCAGCGGCATGGCGAGCGCGCCGAGAAGGGTTCGACGGGTCGCAGTGCAGGCACGTTTCATCGTCGCGTCATCCTGTGCTTGCCAAACGCGGGCGGCGCATCCAAGAACGGTGCATCCCCACCCAAGTTCATCCCCTCGCTCCGGGAGGCATCCATGGCCGAAACCACGTCGCCTGCCGCCATGGCGGAAGAATGGCGCGACCGGGACTGGCGCGACGAGGATGGCGAGCTTCTTCCCGCCGTCCTGAAGGTCGTGCTGGCGGCTCTCGCGGTCAATGACGCCGGCAGCCTGAAGGCCCTCGTCTCGGCCGCGCACGAGGCCGACGTCGGCGCGGTGCTGTCGCAGCTCAAGTCCGACGATCGCGGCAAGCTCATCGAGCTCCTGGGCTCCGATTTTGACTTCACCGCCCTGACAGAAGTCGACGAGACGATTCGTGTCGAGATTCTCGAGGACATGGCCCCCGAACAGGTGGCCGAGGGCATCGCCGACCTCGAGACCGACGACGCCGTCTCCATTCTCGAGGGCCTCGACGACGACGACCGGTCGCAGATCCTGGACAGGCTGGCGCCCGGCGACAGCTTCGCCCTGCGCCGGGCCTTCGACTATCCGGTGGGGTCGGCCGGCCGCCTGATGAAGGACGAGTTCATCGCCGTGCCGCCGTTCTGGACGGTCGGGCAGGTGATCGACCATCTGCGCGAATCCGCCGATCTGCCCGACGACTTCACTGAAATCTTCGTCATCGATCCGGCGTTCCACCTGCAGGGGCACATCCGTCTCGACCGCTTGCTGCGCACCAAGCGGCCGGTGACCGTCACCGATATCCTCGAGGAGGAGATGCACACGGTCGGCGCCTCCGAGGACCAGGAGGATGTGGCGCTGCTCTTCGAGCGCTACAACCTGCTCTCGGCGCCCGTGGTGGACGAGGCCAATCGCCTCGTCGGCGTGCTGACCGTCGACGACATCGTCGACGTCATCGAGGAGGAGGCTGACGAGGACATCAAAGCGCTCGGCGGCGTCAAGGCGGACGAGGAGATCTCCGACAGCGTCTGGACCACCGCCAAGAGCCGTTTCCGCTGGCTGCTGATCAATCTCGTCACGGCCTTCCTGGCGACCACCGTGCTGAAATCCTTCGAGCACCAGCTCGAGGCCATGGTCGCGCTCGCCATCCTCGCGCCCATCGTGGCGAGCCAGGGCGGCAGCGCCGCGACGCAGACGATGACGGTGGCCGTGCGTGCGCTCGCAACCCGCGAACTCGGGCCCCGCAATGCCTGGCGCATCGTCCGCCGCGAGGCGATGGTCGGTCTTCTCAACGGCATCGGATTTGCGGTCATCACCGGCACGGTGGCCAGCTTCTGGTTCACCAATGTAGGCATCGGTGCGGTGATCGGGCTCGCCCTGATCTGCAACCTCATGGCGGGATCGCTGGGCGGCGTCCTGGTGCCCCTGGCCCTCGACCGGATGAAGATCGATCCGGCGATCTCGTCCGGTCCTTTCGTCACCACGGTGACGGATGTCATCGGGTTCTTCAGCTTCCTGACCATTGCGACATGGTGGTTCAGGCTGTGAGCGGCATGGCATTCAAGTGTTGGTAACCCCGCCAGGATATCCATCAGCTAGCCGGCTGATGATCGCGCGTCGTCGCGGATCGCTCCCGCGCGCCATCATGCCGCACCGCAAAACCTTATCTTAAGCGTCACCGGCTAGCGTCCCACCGGCAGATCATCCGCCTCATCGGGGAACGCGAATGTCGATGTCGGTGAAGCGTCGCGCGGACGCGGCGTTGAGCGGCCATGTCTGGGCGGTCGGCATCGCCATTGCCGCGACCGGAGGTCTGGCAGCGCTGCTCGGGTCGATCGCCTGGTATCCGGCGCGTCTCGTTTGGGGGGCGGACGGGTCGTGGGTCAGCCAGCTTGCGGTCGCCTCCGTTATCACCGCGGTCCTGGCCCTCGCCCTGCTCGCGCGGTTGCGGCTGGCGCAGCGCGACGTGATCGCCGGAGCGCGTTTCCTGCTGCCACCCGGAATGGACAGCCTGACCGGGCTGGCGAACCGCGCCGCCTTCGGGCGGTCCTTCGACGACGCCCTGGCCGACATCGGCCGCAAGGGAGGCGTTACCCTCCTGCTTCTTGACCTCGACCTCTTCAAGGAGATCAACGACACTTACGGCCATCATGCGGGTGACACGGTGCTGGCGGAAGTGGCGCGCCGGCTCGTGAGCGTGTGCGGCCCGGAGGCTGTCGTCGGCCGTCTGGGCGGTGACGAATTCGCCATTCTGATCCAGGGGGCCCCCGCGGCCACCGATATTGCCGCCGCCTGCCGCATGATCATCGCGTCGATCCGCAAGCCGATCAACTGCGACGGCAACACCTTCGGCGTCGGCGTCTCCATCGGGTTCCTGTCCTCGGAAGAGCGCGGGGTTAGCCGCGATGACCTCATGCGGCGCGCCGACCGGGCACTCTATGCGGCCAAGGCCAGCGGCAAGAGCTGCGCCGTGGCCTTTCATGCCGACATGGACCGGGACGAATCCCACCGTCGCTACCTCGAGCGGGAACTTCGCGGCGGCATCATCAACGGTGAGATCGACATCGACCTGCAGCCGATCTTCTCCGCTGATGGCGCCCGGCTCGAAGGCGCGGAAGCTCTGGCGCGATGGAACCACAGCTATCGCGGCAGGATCATGCCGTCCGAGTTCATCGCGCTGGCGGAGAGCTGCGGGCTCATTCACCAACTGGGCTCCGCAATCCTCCTCAAGGCCTGCCGGGCGGCGGCCCGGTGGGACGGTCCCTTCGTTTCCGTCAATGTCTCGCCGATCCAGATGCGGAGACCGGAATTCGTCGCCGATCTCAAGGCGGTGCTCCAGGAAACCGGGCTTCCTGCCGGGCGCCTGACTCTGGAGATCACCGAAGGGGTCATGATCGATGATGCAGAACATGCTCTCAGGCTGACGCGTGACATCCGCGCGCTTGGCGTGAAGATCGCGCTCGACGACTTCGGAACAGGGTTCTCCTCGCTCAGCTACCTGCGCAAGTTCGGTCTCGATACGCTGAAGGTCGATCGCAGTTTCGTGGCCGACCTCGATAACGGAGCCGAGGCCGCCGCGATCCTTCATTGCGTCGTCAACCTCGGGCGTGCCCTGGGGCTGACTGTGGTCGCGGAAGGCGTGGAGACAGCAGAACACGCCCGTTTCCTGCGTGCGGCCGGTTGTCACCGGATGCAGGGCTATCACTTCAGCGAACCCCTCGGCCTGCAGGCCTTCGAGGCGCGCTTCGGCCTCGACGGCAAGGCGCATGGAATGAGGGCCGTGCGCAGCGCCGTGGCATGACCTCAGGGGTTATCGCGCCCGTCGATGCGCCACGTCAGACTGCCTCGCACCGATCGGAAAGCGAGGAGTTCGCCATGACCGCCTATGCCGTAGCCCACCTGTCGTCCGTCGCCATGGGACCGGCCATCGTCGCCTATCTCGAATCGATCGATGCGACACTCGCCCCCTTCGGCGGGCGCTTCATCATCCATGGCGGCCGTCCAGAGGTTCTCGAAGGCCCCTGGTCGGGGGACCTCATCGTTATCGCCTTTGGCGATCGCGACAGTGCCGCGGCCTGGTACCGCTCGCCGGCCTATCAGGCGATCCTGCCCCTGCGCCGCGACCATTCGGTGGGCGCATGCTTCCTGATCGACGGTGTCGACGACACCCACCGCGCAACCGATATCCTCGTGCAAGCCGGGGGATGAGGCGTCCGTCCGGCGCTTTGTGTCCTCGACAGCGCCGCCGGCGTCGGGCAGGGTCGCGCCTTCATTCAGCCCTCCACGGACCCCTGCCATGACCGACGTCCTGCCCCTCGATCCCGCCATCAAGTCCAGGCTCGAGGCCATCACCACCGCGACACTGACGACGGTGTTGCTCAAGAAGGGTCTGCGGAAGATCTGGATGGCTGGTACGCAGCCGTTCTCGCATGCCGGCAAGCGCACGGTCGGGCGGGCGTTCACGCTGCGCTTCGCGCCCGCGCGCGAGGACCTGGCGACGCCGGCGAGCTGGTCCCACCCGATCTCCACCCGAGGCGCCATCGAGGCGATGCCGGAGGGCGTGATCGCCGTGGTCGACGCCATGGGCTCGAAGGAGGCCGGCATCTTCGGCGATATCCTGTGCGCCCGCATGGCCAAGCGCGGCGTCGCGGCTCTCGTCACCGACGGCGTCGTGCGTGACGCCGACGGCGTGCGCGGCACCGGCCTGCCGGTCTGGTGCTCGGGTGCCGCGGCGCCGGCCTCCGTCGCCGCCCTGACCTTCATCAACTGGCAGGAGCCGATCGGCTGCGGCGGCGTCGCCGTCTTCCCGAACGACATCGTCGTCTGCGACGGCGACGGCGCCGTGCTGATCCCGCAGGACCTGGTCGAGGCGGTTCTGGACGCCGCCGAGGCGCAGGAGCACCTTGAGGGCTGGCTGATGGGCGAGATCGAGAAGGGCGTGCCGCTGCCCGGCCTCTATCCGCCGAACGCCGAGACCAAGGCCCGTTACGAAACCGAAACCGGCCGTAAAGCATAAGGACGGGGGCGGCTGCCATTTCGCAGCCGCAATCCTTGGCCACATCGGTGACGATGACGCGACGCTCCATCTCCCTCTCCGCCATGGTCCTGATGGGGTTCGCCCTCGCCGGATGCGGCAGCGTGCCGACCGCCGACATCAGTGCGCCGCAGACGGGCGACCATCCCTTCCCGACGCTGACCCACACCGTGGGCCACCACGTCCACCCGGTGCACGGCATCGATGTGTCCAAGTACCAGGGCCAGATCGACTGGGAGCAGGTGAGGGCGGCCGGCGTTGCCTTCGCCTTCATCAAGGCGACGGAGGGCGGCGACCGGCTCGACAGCCGCTTCCGCGAGAACTGGGAAGCCTCGCGCCGGGCCGGCGTGCCGCGCGGCGCCTATCACTTCACCTACTGGTGCCGGCCGATGGCCGACCAGATCGCCTGGTTCAAGCGCAATGTGCCGGTCGAGCCGGATGCCCTGCCGCCGGTGCTGGACGTGGAATGGAATTTCCAGTCGCCGACCTGCCCGCGCCGCGTTCCCGTGGCGCTGGCGCAGGCGAAGATGCGCGAGTTCCTGCACGCCATGGAGCGGCACTACGGCAAGAAGCCGATCATCTATGCCGACATCAAGTTCCACCGCGAGGTCCTCGCCGGCAACGAGTTCGCCGAATACCCGTTCTGGGTCCGCTCGGTGGCGGCTGTGCCGCACGAGCGCTATCCGGGCCGGCGCTGGGCCTTCTGGCAGATCACCGCGACGGGCCGCGTCGCCGGCATCAATACGCCGGTGGACCGCAATGTCTTCGCCGGCACGCGCCAGCAGTGGCAGCAGATCGCCCAGACCGGCTTCCGTCATCGCGGCCAGCCGGTGACGGCGGTGGCCTCCGCCGCACCGGCAGTGCCCGCTCCGGCTCAGGCCGGCGTGCCGTCGCAGGGTCTCGCACTCGCCGCCGCCGAGACGACCCCGACGCAGGTGCCGACCGCGACCACCAGCGTGCCCGCCGCGGCGGTTCCGCCGGCCGATACGCCGGCCATGACCACGGCGCCGCTGCCGGCGTCGCGTCCGCGGTTCTGAACGGGTTTCGATTTTGGCATGGGCGCCTTCCAGGGGCGTCCAGGAGTTCCCTGCATTGCCGCCGGAGGCGGTCGGGCATGGCCGGCAGATTCGGCGACAAAGAAAAAGACCGCCCGAATGGGCGGCCTTTCCTGCCTGCAACCGAGCGGCTTCAGTAGCGGGCGACGACGGCCGAGGGGCCCGTCGAGAAGCGGTAGTTGAAGCCCACCATGCCGAGATGGACACGGGTCGCCATGGGCGAGTCGTTGTTGATGACGATGGTGTTGCCCTTTGAGCCGAGGTCCGTGTAGCGGTACTCGGCGAACAGCGACCAGTTCGAAGCAAAGCGGTATTCCGCGCCGACACCGGCCGTCCAGCCAACCATGGTCCGGTTGACGGCGAAGGAGCCGCCGTTCAGGCCGCTGATGTCGAGGAAGGCATAACGGCGCTGGCCGATGGCCAGGCCAGCGGTGCCGTAGAGAAGAAGATCGGGTGTCGCCAGGAAGCCGATGCGGCCGCGGACGCTCCCCATCGTCCGGAGCCAGGTCTCCTGTTCAGAGCCGAGCCCGGTATTGGTCCGCAATCCGATGTTGCCGAACGATACATCGGCGACAACGCCGGCAACAAGGCGATCGATCTGCCAGTCGAAGCCGGCCTGCACACCCCCGAACACGCCTTTGCCGCCGAGCTGCAGGATCCCGCCGGCGCCATTGACCCATCCGAGCGGGTTGGCGACGTTCCAGCCCCCGCCATAGCCGACGTGCCCGCCGGCATAGAACCCGGTCCAGGACGGAGCGGTTGCGACGATCGCCGCTGCTGCCGGTCCCCTGGCGACGCGCAGATCCGCCGCGTGCGCTGCCCCTGCCATTGCGATTGCGGCAACGCCGCCAACGAGAATCGACTTCATGTGCTGTGTTTGCCCTTGCGAATGCGCGGCAGACAAGACCCACCTCAGGTTTCTGAATTGTGTCGGGAATGGGGCGACGGCGCCGTTCTCATGCGATGTTGTATGTCCGCAACAGCGCATATGGCTTCAGGCTTCCCGTCGCGGCGCAGGCGATGGGGACCGTTCAGACCCATCGCCTGACGCGGGCTGCATAGGCCTGCCACTGTTCCCCGAAACGGGCGGCGAGATGTGCTTCCTCGCGGACGATGGCGAAATGCGTCATGGCGAGGAGGAAGACCACGCCCGCAACCCAATAGGCCAGCGAGCCCTCGACGCCGCCGAGGCCGGCTATGAGCAGAAGCTCTCCCAGATAGATCGGATTGCGCGACCAGGCGAAAGGTCCGGCCGTGACGAGCCGCGTGGCGGCGTGGTGCGGCAGGATGGCGGTCCCAGCCCGCGACAGGGTCGAGGAGGCCCAGAGGATGAGCGCGAGGCCTGCGCCGAGGCCGAGAGCGCCGACGAGCTTGGCGAGGCCAGGGAGGGGCAGCGCGACGGGGGCCAGGGCGTTCAGCCCGTATCCCAGCGCCAGCGATGCGACGAAGATGACCGGCGGCAGCGGATAGCGGTTCGGCCGGTCGGCGCGGGACGTCTCGGGTGTTTCCGTCATGGTCTCTCCCTGCCGCACGGCCGATCATGACAGCCCGCCGCGCCGCTTCTATAACCGGTCGACCCCTGAGGACCCAAGGCCGACACCGTCAAGGACAGAGCCATGCTGAGGAACGCACCGCGCCCCTTCGACTTCGACCTCGGCGAGACCGCCGACATGCTGCGCGACACGGTGTTCTCATTCGCGCAGGCCGAGATCGCCCCGCGCGCCGCCGAGATCGACAAGACCGACCAGTTCCCCATGGACCTCTGGCAGAAGTTCGGGAACCTCGGCCTCCTCGGCATGACCGTGCCGGAGGAGGATGGCGGCACCGGGCTCGGCTATCTCGAGCACTGCATCGCGATGGAAGAAATCTCGCGGGCCTCCGCCTCCGTCGGGCTCTCCTATGGCGCCCATTCCAATCTCTGCGTCAACCAGTTGCGCAAGAACGGCAATGCCGAGCAGAAGAAGCGCTACCTGCCGAAGCTGATGAGCGGCGAGCATG